>JANQKX010000142.1 GCA_028280915.1 Kiloniellaceae bacterium | reverse complement strand
AAGGTGCCGGTGCAGTAATCGCCCCAGACGGTCTCCCAGATCCCCACGCCCTTTTCGAACTGAATATCGCCGCGCAGCTCCGCCACCGTGATGCCGATGGTGGTGACCGAGCCGAGGAACTTGCCTTCCGCGTTCACGGTGCCGTCGATGCCCAAGGTATGCTCCGGCAGAAGGGCGATGCCGTCCACCGCGCCGTTTTCCACATTCACTTGGAATTCAAAAGCGGGACAGGTGGTGTCGAGAGAAGAGCCCAGTCCGATCCAGGCACCGTCAAACTGGTTTGCCGCGGCGCCGGAATGTGTTGCCCCAAGGGAAAGCACCGCGCCAAATGCCGCTGCGGCGGCAAATCCACCTTTCCACAAAGCCATTTCCCCAGCTCCCGACGATTAGCGGCTTTAGTTTCTTTTTAGCCCCAGACTATCAAACGTGAAAAAAAGGTTAAAATCAATAGTTTAATTTTTATGTCCTCAGCAGGGTCGGGGGGCAGTGTCGGGGGGCAGGGTCCTCATGACCGGCAAAGGCCGTGATTTTCCAAACCGGATGCAGGGGGATCGTGGCGACAGTCTCATGTCCGCCACCGCCGGGCATTTCCCTTAGCTTCACACAGAAAAGGCAGGTCCCCGCCGGCTTTCCCGAGCCGCGCCGTTAACCAAGGTTTTACTTTGCCTTAACCAAAGATTATGGGGCGTTCGCTATACCGGCATCATCAAAAAGAACACAAAAACGGGGAATGTGAGTGATGATGTCGGGTGAAAGCAGGCCCGTTGAGCCGGTGCGCATCGCGGTCGTGCTCAACGAGGCGGTTTCCACGCAAGATGCCTTGGGCGCGCTGCTACCGGCCCCTTGGACCGTCGGCCTGATCGCCGGCGAGGGGGGCAAGCGCTTTGCCGTCTGCGAGGCGCCGCCGAGCGAATCCTTGACCCGCATGGACGTGGAGCGGCGCTTGCGCCGCGCCCTTTCCGATGCCCTCGCGGCGCAACACTGCGAAGCCTTGGGCCAGGTCGCCGTTCACCTGGACAATCCCTTTTTTCTCGGCGGCACCAACGGCTTTTGGTTCCTGCGCGCCTGCAACGATAATCAGGATTAACCGGCAGGGGTCGTTCCGGCTTACTGCGGACTTGCGGCCGGCCCCATTCGGCCTAAGATAGAGCCCTCCCAAGGAACAAGAGGCGGGCATGCTCACGGCAGCGGAAATCGAACGTTTCAAGCGGGACGGCTATGTGGTGCCCAGCGGCTATCGCCTGCCGGCCCCGGTCCTGGCCCGGGCCAAGGCCGATTACGAAAAGCTGCTCACGGACAACGCGGGGGTGGCTTCCGACATCATGCTGGGGCCCCACCTGAGCAAGCGCGGCGCCCAGGGGATCAAAGGGGGCCGTGGCTGGCTTGAGCTGGCCACCTTGCCGGCGCTGATGGACATGGCCGCACAGTTGATGGGGCCGGACATCATTCTCTGGGGCACCACGGTTTTCGGCAAGCCGCCGCACAGCGGCAAGGCCACGCCCTGGCACCAGGACGGCGACTATTATCCCATCAAGCCCCTGGAAACCTTGACCATCTGGATGGCCTTGGATGACGCCACCCCGGAAAATGGCTGTATGCGTTTCATTCCCGGCTCCCATCGGGACCGAAAACTCTACTCCCACCATTGGGAGGATGATCCGGGCCTGACCATCAACCTGGCCTGCGACGAAGACCATTTTGACGAGTCCACCGCCGAGGATCTGGTGCTCCAGGCCGGTCAGGTTTCTTTTCACGACGTTTACATGATCCACGGCTCCGGCCCCAACAGGACCGATCGGCGCCGGGCCGGCTTCGTGGTGCGCCTCATGCCCGCCAGCAGCTACTACGATCACGCACTGGGCGCGGAATTCGCCAAGCAGCACCCGGCCCAGGATTACGGCAACCGGGCGCTCTTTCTGCTGCGCGGCCAGGACCGCAGCGGCCGCAACGATTTTTCCATCGGGCACTAAAAACGCAGCGGCTAGGACCGTCCTCACTCGACCACAAAGGTGGGTTTGAACAGGGCCGGCGCCAGGGATTCCTCCGGTCCCAGCACGTTCACGTTGTCCAGCTCCACCAGTTCAATGACCGGCCCGGCGTGGGGTGCGGTCAGGGTCCCCTCCAGCAGGCGCACGGCCTGGTCGATGCCCAGGCGGCCCTGGAGCACGGGAAAGTCCGTGGGTGCGGCCAGCACCCGACCCCGCTTGATGCCGCGGTAAACCGAGTGGGTGAAATAATCGGCCAGCACCTTCACCTGGTCGCTCAGGCCCCGGGCGCGCAGGATGCTGACCGCCGCCTCGGCGGTCACCGCGCTGCCAACGATGTAGTCCACGTCGGGCCGCTCCTCCAAGGCTTCCTCGATCAGGATGTGCTGGATTTCTTTGCCCGTGTCGCCGTATTTGGTGATCACGATCTCCGCCGCGCTGTCGGCCAGGGCGCTGCGGAAGCCCTGCTCCACGAAAGGCACCCAGCCCGAACCCTCGGGGCCCGGGAACCAGGCCACCTTGACCGGTGCCGAGCCGCGGGGATGAACCCGGGCCAGATACTCGCCAATGCGCCGGCCCATGGTCACCCAGGACACGCCGGTCTTGGCGCTGATGCCCGGATCGGCGATGTCGTTGACCACCGCCACCACGGGGATGTGCTCGGCGATCTCCAGTATGGTGGGGGTGAGCCCCTCGAAGCTGACCGTGCCCACCACCAGAACGTCGGCTTGCCCGCCGGCGGTGCAGGCTTTGATCTGCTCGATCTGGCGCGCCAGGTTGGGATATCCGCCCGCTTCCACCACCCGCAGCGAGATGCCGAGCCGCTTGGCTTCCTGCACCATGCCGTAGTTCACGCTCAGCCAGTAGGAGTCCTTCAGGTGAGGATAGGAGGCACAGATCCGCCATTTTTTCGCCGCCTTGGTCAAGGGCCGGTAGGCGATCACCTCCGACGGGCTTTGAAAATCAAGCGGCGTCGACCAGACTTCCAGCTGCCACTCGGGCGGCTCGGCGGACGGGGCGGGCTGAGCAGAAAGGGCCAAAAACGCCAGCCCCATGAACGCCAGGGACCGGCAAAGCCGGCCCGTCCCATCGCAAAATTTGGTTCGTCGCCACATTGGGGGCATAATGCCCCGACTTAACGCCACTTCCAAGTGCTGTCGCTAAGAGTGAAAGGCTCTGAAAGTGCTGGATCGATTGGGACATCTGCGTTTGGGCATTGCCGCCCGCCTCTTGCTGGCCTTCGCCGGGGTCGCGCTCTTGACCCTGGTCTCGGGGGCCATCGGCGGATTTATCCTGCGCAACATCGAATCCACCCAGTCCACCATCGTGGATCAGGCCCTGCCGGCCGTCGCCGACGCCCAGGCCATTTCCGAGATTTCCGCCCAGCTGATCGTGCAGGGGGCCTTGCTCACCGCGGCGGACACCCAGCCCGTGCGCCAGCGGGTGGCCCAAACCATCGAGCGCCGGGCGGCCGAGCTGTCCCGTTTGCTGAACAGCGTGCAGAGCTACGGGCTGGACTCGCCCCAACTGCCGGCGCTCAGGGCCAGCGCCGACGGCCTGCTGGCCAATTTGGCCCAGCAAGAGCAACTGGTGGGTACGCGCATTTTTCTCAGTGAACAGCTGACCCGGGACTTGGACAGCGGCCTGGCCGCGGCCCAGGATCTGTCCCTCCTGTCGGAAACCCTGGTCTCCAACGCCGCCTCGGGCACCACGGCGGTGATCTCCAACCTTTACGATCTGTTCGAGATCCCGGAGCGGCGGGAAGAGACCTTGGATGCCCTGGATCGCCTGCTTGAGGAGGATATCTACCTGCTCGAGCGCATGTTCGAGCTGCGCATGCGCAGTTCCGAGCTGGGCCTTTTGATGAACCAGCTGCGCCGGGCCGATACGGACAGCGAAGTCGACCACATCGAAGGCGCCGTGGCCTACAACCTGCGCATCCTGCGCCGCCGGGTCGAGGGCATTTCCGATCCCGTGCGCCACGAGCAGGCCTGGGACTATTTCGGCGGCCTGGCGCGGATCTCCGAGCGGGAAGAGGAGAGCATCTTCGATCTGCGCCGCGCCATCCTGGCGGGCGACCGCCAGTTGGCCGCTCTGGCCCTGGCCAACCAGGAAATCGCCGGGGATTTGGGGCTGCAGGTCTCCGGGCTGGTCGCCAACACCCGTGCCTTGGCCGACGCCGCCTCACAAGAGGCGGCGGGCGCGGTGGAAGGTGGGCTGCTGGCCATCGTTG
>JANQKX010000137.1 GCA_028280915.1 Kiloniellaceae bacterium | reverse complement strand
CGGTCGGGCACGGGCAGATAGTCACCGAACCAGTCGAGCTGTTGGCGGAGCCAGCGCCGGTAGTAGTGGGGTTGGCGTTGATCTTTGGCCAGCCTGTAGGCCAGGGCAAAGGGCCCGTCGGACGCGCCATTGGGCCCGGGCCGCTCGAAGGCGACAAAGCGCAGATAGGACATGAGAAGTCCCTTTGTGTTTGTGCGGAGGAAAAAATCGAGATAGCCGCGGCGCCGGACGCTGCCGTGGTCTTTTGGGTCACCCTAGTTTGGGTGGCGAAATCTCGATTTGTGCACAAACATGGGACTCTTCCTCAAAAAAGCGCCGCCATCCTTTACGACAAGGCGGCGACGATGGCCCGGTTCTTACAGGAGTTTGGCGTGCCCGTCAAGGTTGCCGGGTCCATGAAACACGTCGGCAGGTAGGCGGCGAACACTTCGCCTCAGTTCATCCGTTGCCGCCGTTGATAGAGTCCGTTTTGCTGGCCGGTGAAGAGGTCGTTGAGCAAGGGGTGCTCGACGGGCGCGCCGGTCAGGTCCGGCTCCAGGTTCTGCTCGGCCACGTAGGTGGTGTGCTCGGCGCCGTGGACCAGCACGTGGTACCAGGGCTTGTCTTTGGGCGGGCGGCTTCGGGCCATGAACTGATACCAGTCTTCGCTGCCTTGAAAGGTGGCGTCCACGTCGAAGATGACGCCGCGATAGTCGAACAGCTTGTGGTGCACCGGCTGGCCCACCCGCAGGCGGGCGCTTGTGCTATCTGAGTCGACAACCATGGAGCGCCGCCCCCTACCAGCTGTTGCGCAGTTCCCGCAATTTCAGAAACACGGTCTTGGGGTCCGGGTTTTCCGGCAAGTCGGGAAAAGCTTCCTGCAGCCGCCTAATGACGCTGGGGCTATGCAAACGAAAGAAAGTATTGATTTCCTTTTCCAGGCCCAGGGAAGAGACCATGGCCTGGTTGGTGTCCTGGTGTTCGACGGATTTCAGCAGCTCGGCCGCCCGGTCGTTGTCCGGTTCCCGATCCAAGGTGAATTCCAGGTTGTTGGCGATGTAGTCGTGGCCGGGATAGATCAAGGTGGCGTCGGGCAGCTTGGCCAGCTGTTCCGCGAAAGTGTGGTAAAGTTCGGCCGGGTGGCCGCCGTTGTGGCAGTTGCCGGCGCCGGCGTTGAAGAGGGTATCGCCGCACAGCAGCGCCGGCTGATCGGTATGGGACAGCAAACAGACGTGACTCATGGTGTGGCCGGGGGTGTCCAGGGCTTCCAGCTCCACCGAGCGGCCCACCTTGATCACGTCGCCCGCATCCAGCCCCACGTCCATGTCGGGGATCTTGTCCTTGGCGTTTTTGTGGGCCAGGAGCTTAGCGCCGGTGGCGGCGATCACCGGGCCGTTGCCGCCGATGTGGTCGCCGTGCTCGTGGGTGTTGAGCACCTGGGTGATGCGCCAGCCGTTGTCCGCCGCGCAGGCCAGACACTTTTTGTGGTCCAGGGGATCCACCGCCAGGGCCTCGCCCGTCTCCGGGCAGACGATCAAATAGTTGAAGTTGCGATAGGCGTTGGCGGTCCAAATCTGCTTGACGATCATGTCCTGCTCCCGGTCGGGTTCGTGTTGGGATCTTTGACGGGAGTTTAACCGCCATTCGGCCCGGCGTCACCTGATCGATTGGGGCTCGACAGGCGGTGCGAGAAACCGTTGAATGGGCGGAGATTACCGCAAACAAGAAAAAGGGCCGTTCGATGGATGCCGCGCAGCTGTCACTGATTTATTCGGAAATTGATTTTGCCAAGGAAGG
>JANQKX010000131.1 GCA_028280915.1 Kiloniellaceae bacterium | reverse complement strand
GGCGACGAAACGGGTGGCCGGATGGTGGTAGAGGGCCTCCGGCGGGCCGATTTGTTCGATCCGGCCCTTGTTCAGCACCACGATTTGGTCGGACATGGTGAGTGCTTCTTCCTGGTCGTGGGTCACGAACAAAAAGCAGATGCCCAGATCGTGCTGCAGGTTTTTCAGCTCCAGCTGCATGGTTTGCCGCAGGTTGCGGTCGAGCGCGGAGAGAGGCTCGTCCAGCAAGAGGAGTTTCGGCCGGTTGATGATGGCCCGGGCCAAGGCGACCCGCTGCTGCTGACCGCCGGAAAGCTGCCGCGGCTTGCGGCGGTCGTATCCGCCCAGCCCGACCTGTTCCAAGGCCTCGTACACCCGGCGGTCTCTTTCGTCGCGGGGCACCCGGGCCACGTCCAGGCCATAGCCCACGTTGTCGCCCACCGTCAGATGGGGGAAGAGGGCGTAGTTCTGAAACACCGTGTTGACGGGACGGCGGTGAGGCGGCACGCCGGTCATGGTTTCGCCGGCAATGCGCACCTCGCCCGCGTCCAGATCCTCGAAGCCGCTGATGGCCTTGAGCAAGGTGGTCTTGCCGCAGCCGGAGGGGCCGAGCAGGGTGACGAATTGCTGATGTTGGATTTGCAGGGACAGGCCGTCCAGCGCCTTGATGACGCCGCCTTCGGGCGCGGTAAACTGTTTTACCGCGCCCTTGACCTCCGCGATGGTGGACATTTGGACTATTGCGCCGTTTTGACCTTGGTCCAGACGCGATTGTATTTCCGCAAGTCGTTACCCAGATCCTCGAAGATCTGCAGTTTGGCAACCACTTCAGGTGACGGATTGGTGTTGGGGTTGGCCTTGAGTTCCTCCGGCAGCAAGTCCCGGGCGGGCATGTTGGCGGTGCCGTTGACCTGTTGAAGGGTGTTCAGGGCGGCGATTTCCGGCTGCATGTAGAACTCCATGAACTTGATGGCGTTCTCCTTGTTGGGCGCATCCTTCAGGACGCAGATATCTTCCTGATACATGGTCGCGCCCTCTTCGGGAATGACAAAGCCCAGTTTGTCCGGCTCTTCCAAGGTGTAAAGGGTGGCCCCCACGTACCAGTGGGCCGCCGCGATATCACCGGACTGCACCAGGGAGACGATGTCATAGGAAAAGGCGGAGATCTTATCCTTGCGTTCCAGCAGCCAGGCCTCCGCTTCCTTCAAGGCTTCGGGGTCGGTCTCGTTGACCGAGTGGCCGTTTTTGATCAAGGCGACGCCGATGGTTTCGCGCAGGTCATCCAGCATGGTGATTTTCTTGCCGTTGTCGGGCAGGGCAAAAAAGTCGTCCCAGGTCTTGATCTCACCGGCTTCGTTCTTGTTGTAGAAGATGCCCACGGCGCCCCAGGCATAGGGCAGGCAATAGGAGCTTTCCGGGTCCACCTTGGACCGCATGTTGGCGGGGTCGATGTTTTCGAAGCCTTCCAGGGTGTTTACCTTGGCGTCATAGAGCAGATCCAGCTTCTGCATGATGTCCCGCATATGGACCGAGGGGAAGACGATGTCATACCCCGTGGCCCCGGACTGGATCTTGGCCAGCAACTCTTCATTGGTGCCGTAGGTATCCAGCGTGACCTCAATGCCCGTATCCTCGGTGAAACGGGTCAGGACATCCGGGTTGATGTAGTCGCCCCAGTTATAGATGTTCAGTTTGCCTTCCGCGAGCGCGGCGCCGGAAACGCTTGCCACGCCCCAGGCGATCGCGAGGGTCACGGCAGAGGCCCTGGTGCATCCGCGAATGAATTTCGCAATGGTCTCGTGTTGCATTCGTTTTATTCCTCCACTGTCGAGAATTGGGTCCTTCCGGACGAGAAAGACCCTTCCAACCAGATCATTCCTGTTTTGGCGGGATTGATCGTATGTAATTTTTCTGTCTTAATCAAGTAGTGAAATTTTTCTAACATTGATAGCGGTCGGATCCCATGAAGGAAGGCTTCTCTTCGTTTTTGCAAACCGAATTTCCCACGCTCGAGGAACAGCTTGACGCGGTGCTGCCCGAGCTTTCGAACCTGGAAGCGCAGGTGGCGCAGTACATGCGTTTGAACATCGGTGACCTTAGTTTCGAAACCGGCGCTTCCCTGGCGGAGAAGGTAGGTGTCAGCGAGGTCACCGTGAGCCGCCTGCTGCGGCGCCTGGGCTACGAAGGCATGCGGGGGCTGAAAAGAGAACTGCGCAATCAATTGATCAACCGCGAACTCTTGAAGGACGTGGGATCGGGCAACCTGGAAGGGCCCATACCCTTTTCCGAGGTGATGGATTTGGAGTTGGAAGCCGTGCGGGACGTCTACCGGCAATGCGCCTCGCCCACCTGGCGCCGCTTGGTTAAGGCCGTTTCAGAGGCGGACCGGGTTTACGTGACCGGCTTTCAAACCGTTAGAGGCATGGCCGAGGATTGCGCCCGCCGCCTGGCCCTGGCCCGGGGAGAAGTGCGTTTCCTCTCGGCCCACGATGGCATGCTTGCCGAGTGGTTGGCGGTCCCCAGCAAGAAAAAACGACCCGCCAAGGAGTGCCTGATTCTCATTGATGTGGTGGCCTATGCCCGGGAGGCGCCCGTGCTGGCGAAACTGTGCAACGAAACCGGCCGGACACTGGTCATCGTGACCGACGAGATGTGCCATTGGGCCAAAAACCACACGGATCTGGTGATTCACGCCAGCACCCGCAGCGGCCTTTTCCTCGAATCTACCGTGGGCATCACGGCCGCGCTCAATCTGATCGTGGACGCCGTGGCCAAGGAAAGCGCCCCTGAGGTGGCCGAGCGCCTACAGCAATGGAAATCCACCGCCCGGGCTCTCAATCTGTTTTAGAGCCATTCTGCTCGGCCCGGCGGCTTGAACGCCTCAATCCTCCCAACAGATATCGCCGCTGCAGTCCAGAGGCTTGATTTCCTGCCGGAACAGTTTCATTGCCAGAATGACCAAAAAAATGCCCAGCAAAATGCCCGCGAACGCAAGGGCCGCGTGGGGCAGCAGCAGCGGCAGACTCTGCAAGATGATGGCATCGTTCCCGCCGGGTATCATGTACGCCCCCAATGCCATCATCGCGCCGCCGGCCGTATGCCGCAAAAGGACTAAGGGTCCTGGCAGGGATAGTTTGAAGGCATGGCGCTGCCAAGCGGACAAGAAGATGCCCCCCAAGATGGCGGCAAAGACCAAGATCGACAGCAAATGGGGTGTTGAGGAAAGTCCGGCCATGTTCCCGGCCACGGATTTGAGGGTGGAGGTATAGAACCAGTCGCCGTGGAGCGCGAAAAGGATGCCGGAGCTGATGCCGATGAGCGCAGCCGCGAAGGTCAGGCGGTACCGCTCCCGCAGGACAAGTTTTGGCAGTCGGACCTGCGTTGGCCGGCTGCGCCAAAGCCTGAACAATTGCCAAAGGCACCATCCCCACAGCAATAAGGTGAGCACCAGCGTCACATCTTGCCGTTCCATGGCGATGCTCGTTTTTTGCGCAACGGCATTCTCAAAGGGCAACGCCGGCGAGATTGCCAGCAACAGGGAGCCGGCAACGAAAGCAAGAAGTGTCGCCAACATGGCCAGGTCGCCGCTGCCAAGACGGTTCAGGGTGGCAAAAGCGCACCCCTTATTCACCGCCGCGCCCATGCCGAAAACAATGCCGCCAATGAAGGGTATAAGGGAAAGCTCAACGGCCGGGGCGGAGAGGGCAGGGGCCCCGTGGAGCCAATAAAACAAAAGATCGATGGCCATGACCCACAATGCGGCACGGGCAAAGCTGGCAAGCATGAAAAGCCGTCTGGTTGTGACGAATTCCATCACGGCTTTGACCGTGCAGATGCTGGCACGGTGGGCGGTAAACCCCAAAAGGGCAGCGAGGAAAAGGCATATGACCGCGTGTGTAATACTCATTCTGGCGGTTCGTCGGTCATGGGTCGGCGAATGGACGGCACGTTAAGCGCAAGGAATCATCCATAGCCGGATGTTGATATTAGGTGCCGTTTCTCCGTTGCCGCAAGGCTGTCATGGAATCTTTAATGGAACAGACGATGCCAGACCATCTGTTCCCGTCAGCGGCGGTAGCTGATTGCACTTTATAAATGTTGATGGCTATCGTCGCAAATAACGGTTGGTTGGTCAGACGGAATCACGCAGGATTTCCGTCTGACCAGCACCGTTTTTTTAAGCGGCCCGTACCTGTTCGATGAACGAAGCCACCTCACTGGACAGGGTTTCGCCCTGCTGGGCCAGTTCGCGGGCCGCGTTGAGCACGTCGGCGGCCCCTTGGCCGGCCTCACCGGCCGCCTGGCTGACACTGGCGATGGATTCCGACACCTGCCGGGTTCCAAGCGTGGCTTCCTGGGCGTTGCGGCCGATCTCCTGGGTGGCGGCGTTCTGCTCTTCGATCGCAGAGGCCACGGCAGACGCCACTTCCTTCATGGAGTCGATCTTGTCGGTGATCAGGCGGATGGAATCGACCGTCGACCCGGTCTTGTCCTGGACCGCCTTGATCTGCTCGGCAATTTGCTCCGTGGCCTTGGCAGTCTGATTGGCAAGGGACTTGACCTCGCTGGCGACCACGGCAAAGCCCTTGCCCGCATCGCCGGCGCGGGCGGCCTCGATGGTCGCGTT
>JANQKX010000748.1 GCA_028280915.1 Kiloniellaceae bacterium | reverse complement strand
GTGCTGCCGGAGGAAAACAATCTGGCCTACGTCAAATGGGCTTCCATGGGACTGATGGAGGACTTGATCACCGCCAACTGCAAGATCTCGATGACCCGGCCCCCCTTCGACCACAGCAAGCTCATGATCGTGGACGATCGCTGGGTGCTGCTGGGCTCGGCCAACTGGGATCCGCGCAGCCTGCGCCTCAATTTCGAGTTCAACATGGAATGCTACGACGAGGATCTGGCCGCCCGCTTGGACGGTCTGATCCAGGAACGTCTTGTCGGGAGCCGGCCCATGACGTTGCAGGAACTGCGCGGGCGCTCCTTGCCGGAAAAGCTGCGCGACGGCATCGTACGCCTGTTGAAGCCCTACTTGTAGTGCCGCGCCTCACTCCTCCGCCGGCGGTATCAACGCGCCGTCGATTTTGAACCGTCCCGTGCGTTGCCGGGCGCCATGCAGTTGGCGCCGGTGCTCGCGGGGGGAAAAGCCGTATTGCTTACGGTAGGCGCGGGAAAAATAAGGCGGAGAGGTAAAGCCGCAGGCCAAGGAAACGTCCAGCACAGGCATGGCCGTCTGCTCCAGCAGGTATCTGGCCCGGCGCAGCCTCAGCTTGAGATAATAGCCACTGGGCGTATCACCCAGCAGATTGCGAAACAGGCGCTCCAGCTGCCGCCGGGAAACATTGGCGATCTGTGCCAGATCATCCAGGGCCAGGGGATCTTCCAGGTGCTGGTCCATGGCGTGGAGGATTTTCAGCAAGGCCGGATGCCGGGCCCTGAGGCTCAAGCCCAAGGTCATGTTGCGATGATCCTCGGGGCTTTGAATGCGGGCGTGCAAGAGGGATTCGGAGGCGCCCACGGCCAGATCATGGCCATGGGTGGCCGAGATGCGCGATAGGATCATGTCCAAGGCCCCGGTCCCACCGGAACAGGTAAAGCGCCGCCGGTCGATCTCGTAGAGTTCACCGGTCACGTTTACGTCGGGGAAGGCCTCGGCAAAGCCCGCCACGTTTTCCCAATGCAAGGTGGCGCGATAGCCGTTCAGCAGGCCGGCCCGGGCCAGGATGTAGGCCCCTGTGTCGATCCCGCCCAGCTCGCTGCCCTGGCGGTCCAAGCGTCGTAACCAGGCCAGCAGCTTCCGGCTGGCGTGCAGGGCCGGATCGAAACTGGCGCAAACCACCACCGTGGGAAAGCGCTGTATCGCGTCGATGGACGATTCCACCAGCAAGGTCAGACCGTTACTGGCGGCGACCGGATCCCCGTTTTCGGAAAACAGATGCCAGCTGTAAAGATCGCGGCCGGCGGCCCGATTGGCCACCCGCAGGGGCTCCACCGCGGAAAACAATCCAATCATGGAAAAATCCGGCACGAGCAAAAAACCGATGCGCTCTTCGGCTTGCCCGCTCGGATTGTTCAGACGCCGCTCTGACGGCTTGCCACTCACGTTTTCCCTGCTCCTGCCCAAAAATGTGACCTCCCCATAGCTTATACCAAGGCTTGAATCCGGTGTCGGAAAAAAGCCAGGAAGCTCCCTCAAGCGTGTTCGGTCCAACTTTTAGTCTCCCGAGCGGATGAGAATTCCATCCAATTGGCCTGACGCGCCCCCTATACTCTAGTAAAACAGGGGTCCGGGTGCGGCGGATTGGAAGGTTGAGGACATGTCACTTGGTGAAACAGCCGGCTATTTAGCCTCCATATTGGTTTTCCTCACCTTCTACATGAAAACCATGATCCCGCTTCGGGTGGTGGGTATTCTGAGTAACCTGGCCTTCATCGTATATGGAACGATCTTTGGGCTGTTTCCGATATATGTTCTGCACACCTGTCTCCTTTTCTTGAATTTCGTCCGCTTGCGGCAGAATTGGTTGCTGATCACAAAGATGCGCGCGGTCTCGGACGGGCAGCTTTCCGTCGAGCCCTTGTTGCCCTTTATGACCCCGACCCGTTTCAAGGCCGGGCAGGTCGTGTTCCGCAAGGGCGACCTGGCCAATGATATGTTCTACATTTCCCGGGGCGAGGTGCGTTTGCCCGAGATCGGCAAGGTGATTGGGAAGGGGGAAACCCTTGGGGAAGTGGGGCTGTTCTCACCGGAAAAGCTGCGCACCGGCTCGGCGGTCTGCGCAACCGATTGCGAACTACAGCGCATGTCCGAGGACACGGTCCTGCAGCTTTACAATCAAAACCCTCGCTTCGGCTTTGCTTTGATTCGTGTCATTACAAGCCGTTTGATCGAGAACTATACAAAAGCGGCGCAAGGGCATCAGGAAGCCGATAGCCCGGCCCCGGACAAACCCAAGGAGGATCCGATCAAAAAACTTGCAGACAAACGAACCCCCGACCCTGCGGATCACCCCCGTCCCTGGACGACACGGCGGTTATTGGGTGTGCCTTTCTCCCTGGTGGTTCTTTTGGCTGTTTTTGCCTTGCTGTTCATAAGCTGGATGGGCGCGCCCTATGTCCACTCCCTGCTCGGACGCGATGCCGCGGTCACATCCTGGTCCAACATGGCGACCGCCCCGATCCAAGGGACCGTGGCCTTTACGACCCTGTCCTTGAATAAAGCCGTGGACGGCGACGGCACGGTGGCCACGGTGCGCAACGACCACGTTTCCCGGCAGGAGCTTGACGACGCCCGGGTCCGGCTGGACCTGGCCCGGCACCGGGTCAGCGAGCTGACCGCTTTCCTTGATGAGATCGAGTCCCTCAACAGCGATCGCCGGGAGGCCAAATCCCGCTATGCGGAGCTGTTCCGCCATCAGTTGGACACCCAGATCACCAACCTGCAAAGCGAGATCGCCAAGGCCGAGAACGAATTAACCGTGATGCGCCGCATCGCGACGCGCAAGATCCAGCTTGCCGGCCAAGGGACCGTCTCGAAACACGAGGCGGATGAAGAAAGCCTGCGGGTCTCCCAGGTGGAAACGGAGTTGGAAAGCCTCATTTCCCAGTTGCGCTTCGCCCAAGTGCGCCGCACCGCCGCCGATACGGGCATTTTCATGACCGCCGACGGTACGGACCCGGACTGGGTCTTCGACCGCCGCTTGGAACTGAAGCTGGAACGCAAGCAAATCCGGTTGGACCTGCACGCGGCCCAGAGCGAGTTGGCGGCAGCGGAAGCGGCTCTGAAGGCCGCCGAGGCAGATTTGGAAAGGCTGAGTTCAGCCACGGTGACCCTGTCCGAGGGCAGTATTATCTGGAGCCGGAAGGTGGCCGCCGGCGCGACGGTGCGGGTTGGCGAGCCCATCTTGGAATGGCTTGACTGTAACGACCTTTTGGTGGTCGCCCCGATCTCCGAAATCGAGGCATCGCTCATCACGGTGGGCATGACCGCCAACGTCATGCTCGACCGCGAGGACCAATCCCATACCGGCCGTGTTCTCATGACCCGCGGCTCGGCCGCAAGGCTTGGCCGTGACGAGTTGATCGCCTTGCCCGAGATGCGGGCCGGAACGGACGCCCAGGTGCTGATCGACC
>JANQKX010000735.1 GCA_028280915.1 Kiloniellaceae bacterium | reverse complement strand
AGCCTGAAAACAGAATTCCCCCGTCGACCCCTTCCAAGTCGCAGAGGCCCAGCTGGGCCATGGCCACGCTGAGTTCGGCCGCCAGGGCGTCCACCAGGCCGGCCAGGCCCCGCGCCCCATCGGCGCCGATGGCGAACAACAGGGCCCGGCCCAGCATGACATAGTCCGCTCCCAAGGCGAGGGCCTTGAGCACGTCTTCGCCCCCGCGTACGCCGCTGTCGAAGATGAGCGGATAGTCCGCGCCCAAGGCCGCGCGGATCAAGGGCAAAAGACGGATGGCCGCCGGCGCGCTTTCCAGCTGGCGGCCGCCGTGGTTGGAGACATAGATGGCATCCACGCCCGCCGCCTTGATCCCGATCGCGTCCTCCACGGACATCACCCCCTTGACGATCAGGGTCTTGGGCCAACGCTCTCGCAGCTGCTTCAGAAAGGCCCAATCCGTCCCGGCCCGGCTCTCCTCCCGGCGGAAGGCGCCGGGGCCGTCGCTGGGAAAATTGGCCAGCGCGGGCTTGCCCTGGATCAAGGTCTCGATGGACCAGCGAGGATGACAGGCGAAATCCAGGAACTGACGGGGCCCCATGTAAAACGGCACCTTCAGCCCGTTTTCCAGATCCCGGCGCCGCGCGGCGATTTCGGGGACATCAACGGTCAGGATCAAAGTCTCGTAACCGGCCCGCTCCGCCCGGGCCACCAAGTCAAAGGCCACTTCATGGGATTGCCCCACGTAAAGCTGGAACCAGGCCCGGCCGTCGGACCATGCCTGCATGTCCTCCAAGCTGCTCGACGCCGCGGTCGACAGGCCCACGGGAATGTCGGACTTGACCGCTTGCCGGGCCAGCATGCGATCGGCGCCAGGCCAGGTGGTGTTGCACATGCCCATGGGCGCGATGCCAAAGGGCAGGCCCCATTCCCGGCCCATGAAGGTCTTGGCCACGCGCCGCTCGGCCACGTTCAACAACACCCGGGGCTGCAGGCGGATCTGGGCCAGTTCCGCTTGATTCAGATGATTGGCCGCTTCATTGCCCGCGGCCCCGTCCACATTGTCGAAAAAGATGCGGGGCATGCGCCGCCGCGCCCGCCGCCGGGCCTGCTCGGCGGAAAAAAGCGGCTGGCTCCCCATCAGCCCCGTCAGAAACCCCTGCGCCATAAATCCGCTCCTCGCCCGCAAAAAAAACCGCCCGGCCCTTTTGTAGTCGCACCGCCGGATCGTGACAAACTACATCGACCTCCAACCATTGATCCAATCGTTAGAACTGACCGATGCCTCCGATTTTTGTATGCGTTTTTGCACCTACAAAAGAACGCGGCATTCCGGGGCGAGAAACACTTGACCCGCGGGCCCATTCCGTTTTCCCTGCCGGTCGACGCAATTTGCCATTGGAAAGAGGCCCATGTTCCCGATCAACGAAGTCCGAGCCCAGTTCCCCAACGTCCGCGACAATGCCGTGATATTTCTCGACAATCCGGCCGGGACACAGGTGCCCCAGACGGTTGTCGATGCGGTCGCGAAAGGCATGATCACGGCGAGCAGCAATCTGGGTGGCTATTTCGAGGCGTCCAAGGCCGCCGACGAGATCTGGCTCCGGGCTCATGAGGGCATGGCGGATCTTTTGGGCGCCCCCTCCCATCGGGAGATCATCATCGGCCCCAGCATGACCACCCTTACCCTGCACCTCTCGCGCAGCATCGCCAAGCTGTTGGCGCCGGGGGACGAGATCATCGTCACCCGCATGGACCATGAGGGGGATGTGGCGCCCTGGCTGCACATCGCCGAGGATGTGGGCTGCCAGATCAAATGGCTGCCCTTTAACCGGGAGACCTGGCGTATCGAGCCGGAAGATCTCTCCGCCCTGCTCAGCGAGCGCACCCGATTGGTCGCCTTGAACTATGCCAGCAACCTGACCGGCAGCATCAACGACATTCAGGCCCTGGTCGCCATGGCCAAAGCCGCCGGCGCCATGACCTTCGTGGACGCGGTGCAGTTCGTGCCCCACGGCTTGGCCGATGTTCAGGCCCTGGATTGCGATTTCCTCGCCTGCTCGTCTTATAAGTTTTTCGGTCCCCACCTGGGCATCCTGCGGGGCCGCGAGGACCTCTTGGAGCGCATGACCGCCTACAAATGCCGCTGTTCCTCGAACGAGCTGCCCGAACGCTATGAGACGGGCACGCCGCAAACCGAGCTCCTGGCCGGGCTGACGGCCGCGGCGGATTATCTCCAGTGGCTCGGCGGAATCTGCGGCGGCACCGGTAACCGGCGCGAGCTGATCGGCCAGGCCTATCAGGCTTTTAGCGCCTATGAAAACGCCCTTACCCTGCAGCTCATTGAAGGGCTGCAAGCCCTGCCGGGCGTGACCATCCACGGCATCACCAACCCGAACCGCATCGGTGAACGGGTGCCCACGGTGTCCTTCACCCATGAAACGCGCAAGACCACCGAGATCGCCCAGGCCCTGGCGGCGCAAGGCATTTGCGTTTGGTCCGGCCACAACTATGCCTATGAGGTGGTAAAGCACCTGGGCCTGGATGAAGAACTGGGCGTGGTGCGCATCGGCCTGGCCCACTACAACTTGGAAGACGAGGTGGCCCGAACCCTGGACGCCCTATCGCCCTTGCTCCGCTGATCAGTGGCAGTAGCTTAGGCCGCCCGTGGACAACACCGCCCAAGGCGCGGCCGGCATGCCCTCGATGATTTTGGTGATCCGGCCCTCGGCCAGGTCGATCACCGCCAAGCTGTCCCTGTCCTTCAGCGCCAGATAGACCTTGCGCCCCACATCGGCGGTGATGGCGGTCTCCGGCCGGCCGGGCAGGGGAATCTCCCCGTGACTGCCTCCGTCGATCAAATCCAGAAAGACCGCCTTGTTGTCGTCGCGCCGGAAGGCCACGCCCACGGCGTCGAAGAGGCCCGTGTTCACCCCGGAGAGATCTTCCCCGCCGTCGAAACGCAGACTTTCGTCGTAGGTCCAGGTGGAAATCATGGACAGGCTCTCGCTGTCCGGGCTGGTGACCAGGATGTACTGGCCGTTGGCGGTGGGATAGGCGCGCTGCGCCGGCCCCGGCAAGGCGACATGTTGGATAAAGCTTTCCTCGCGCAGATCGATCACCGACAGGCGCCCTTCGCCCTTGTGCAGGGCAAAGCCGTAGAGCTTGCCCGGCGTTTGGGTCAGATAGCTGATCCCCCGCGGCAGAGCCCCGTCCTCGGGCGCCAATTCGATAAGGCGGATCATCGATCCGTCGCGGAAGCTGAGCACGGCGATGCGACCGTCACTTTCGCTGGACACGTAGAGCCGCCCGCCGCCCCGGTCGAAGATGCCGTGGTTGGGCGCGGCCACCTGATCGTTCAGCCACAGCACCTGGCCGTCGGTCAGAGAGACCAAGGCGATCCGGTTTTCGCTGGTGCTGATGACCGCCAGCCTTTCGCCCAAGGGGGCGAGCTGGATCTGTTCCGGCCGCAATGGCAGCTCGATGCGGCGCGGGTCCTTCTCGCCCGAGAGGTCGATGAGGGAAAGACTGTTGTCGTCCCGGTGGCTCGCCACCAACAGATCCATGATATCCGAGACCAGGAACTGGTCCGGCACCTGGGGCAGGGTCAGGCGGTCAACCACCGCGTCCCGCTGGGAATCCACCACGGCGATTTCAGGCGACTCTTCGCCGGCGACAAAGATATAGCGATCCAGTTCCTTGACGTCGAAGGTTGCCCGAACCGGGCCGGCGGCCAGCACGGCAAGGGCAAGAGCAAGCAGAATAGGAGCAATGGTTCTCATGATCTATTGGGCGGGCGCCAAGCCGTCGAATTCCTGGGCCACGTCTTCAAGTAGCTTGTTGCCCGGGTCCAGGGCCAGGGCGATGCCCAACTGCTGGCGGGCCCGGGTCAAGTCGCCCTTTTCCGCCAGCCCGCGAATGTGCAGCTCGAAGGCCAGGGAGAGGGCGGCCAGGTTTTCCATGTCTTCCGGGGCGCTGGCCAGGTGGCGCAGACGGGGCATGACCTCGGTCTTGTAAAAAGCGTCCGAGGCCGGCCCCGCGTCCTGATCCACCATCAAGCCCTGATCCAGCACCTGGTTTTGACCGATTTCCCCGGTCTCATCGGCTGCGGGACCGTCGCCGACCGCCTCTTCGGGTTCCGGCGCGATGGCGGCGGTTTCGGCGGCCGCGGGCTCAGCCGTCCCGGTGTCCTCGACGCTCGCCGGGGGCTCGGCCGCCCCGTTGATGATGGTGCTGGCC
>JANQKX010000728.1 GCA_028280915.1 Kiloniellaceae bacterium | reverse complement strand
GGCCTGATAGCGGTCCAAGCTCCGCAACACCCCTAGAAATTGGTCTTGGCGCGCCGCCATCAGCGCTTCCACCGCGGGGTAGGCCCCGTTGGTCCCAAACGCCGGCATGGCGTCCGCGTAACGGTAGGGAATGAAAAAACCCCGGCGGCCCAGGCCCAAGAGGGTGGACAGCCCGAACCACAGGCGCCGCCGCCATTGCCGGCCTTTTAACCCCGGCGGCCGCTCCAGCCTTCCCTCCGGCACCGGGGCGGCCTTGGCCGAACCCGGGTCGCTCACAGGGTCAACACCATGCCTTCACGGGCCACCAAGGTGCCGGGACGGGTTTGTTCCGCCTCCTCGGCGATCTTGTCCATGAAATCATCATTGTGGCTGGGATCGTGATGGAAAATCACCAGACGGTCCACATGGGCCGCGTCGCAGAGGCGCACGCCCTCCTGCCAGGTGGAATGGCCCCATTTCACGTAACGGGGAAACTCTTCATCCGTATAGGTGGCGTCGTAAATCATGTAATCCGCGCCAGCCACCAGATCCAAAATGTTTTGATCCGGACTGCCGGGAATATGCTCGGTGTCCGTTATGTAGCAAACGGATCGGTTCTTGAAGTCAATGCGGTACCCCGTGGCCCCGTTGGGATGGTTTAGCGGAGCGGTGCGCACGACCACGCCCATGGCCGGGTGCAGCACCTCCCGAGCGGTGAAATCGTGAAAGGAGACATTGGCGCAGAAGATCTTCGGCGGCACGGGGAAGAGCGGCGGGCTCATGAACTGAACCAGCACCTCGTGCAGGGTGCGATGGGGCTGCAGATGCCCGGCCCAAAGACGCACCCGGTTGCGCTGATCGAACAGGGGACCAAAAAACGGCAGACCCACGATGTGATCGTGATGGCTGTGGGTCAAGAACAGGTCGATGTCCAGACCGCTTTCGCCGCTCAGGGCCTGGCCCAAGGCCCGCAGGCCGCTGCCCGCGTCGAAAATCATCAACTTATCGCCGCAGCGCACTTCCAGGCACGAGGTATTGCCGCCATAGGCGCGATGGGCTTCGCCCGGGCAGGCAATGGACCCGCGCACGCCCCAAAACCGCACCAAAAACTGTTTTTCCTCGCCCAAACCGAGCTCCATATGGCCGTTTTGCCCATTCAATCTAAGCGGTGCGGCGCGGGTCCTAAAGGAAATTCATCACACTTGGGTCGATTTCCCGGGGAAATGAGTCATTTTCACCATGACGGCCGCCGATTTGTGCTGCACTCTCCCCGTCTCCGTTAACCATGAGTTTTCCCTCGACTTTTTTTGCGCCCCAAAGGCTTTTTCAGTCCCCATGTCCCACACACCGTCCAACCTCCATGGCATCATATTCGGATTAACTTTGTCCTTCTTCGCCGCGTTTCAGCAGTTCAAGCTGCCCGTGGTGCTGCCGGTCCTGCTCGACCGCTACGGATATGACGTCACTCTGGCGGGCGGTTTCATGTCCATCTATGCGGTCGCGGGGCTTTTGTTTTCCCTCTCCTTAGGGCGGGCCATCGAGCGGCATGGCCCGGCCGTCCTGATCCTCGCCGGCCTTGCATTGTTCGCCTTGGGCAGCCTGCTGGCCTTGGTCTTTCCCGCCTCCGGGGTCATCGTGCTGCTGGGCCGGGGGCTGGAAGGGGTCGCCTTTGCGGTCATGGCCATCGCCGGGCCGGTGCTGGCCAACACCAATGCCTCCGTCAAGGCCTTGCCCGTGGTCGTCGGCCTGACCGCCACTTGGATTCCCATGGGACAGATCAGCGCCACCCTCCTGGCCCCCCTGGCCCTGGCCACCATGGGGTGGCAGCTCCTCTGGGTGGTCGCCATCGCCGGCTCCGCGCTGTTCGCCCTTTGGACCCTTGTCCTGCGCCGCCGCAGGCCCGAGCTCCTGCGCAGCCGGGCACCTTCGCCCAAAAAGGACCCCGAGCCTCAACAGGTGCGAAAACTCACCGCAAAGCAAATCGGCGCCCTTATCCTGGGCGGCGCCCTCTTCATGCTGTGGTCCGGCCAATACTTCGCCTACATGACCTGGCTGCCCGAATACCTGGTCGTGGTTCACGAGTTCGAGATGAACGCGGCCCTCTGGGGCTACCTGATCCCGGTCCTCTTTGTCGCGGTGTTTTGCGTGGTCACCGGGGTTCTGCTGCGCATGGGGGTCTCCCTGCGCTCCCTTCTCATCTTTGGCTTGTTCACCCAGCTGATCATTTGGTGGCTCTTACCCGTCACCGGGGACGGCTGGACCGGCCTGCTTTCCCTGGTGGTTTACGGCATCGGCGCGGGCATCGTGCCCACCTGCCTGTTTTCCATGCCCAGCGTGGTGGTAGGCCAGGGCCCGCAGATGCCCCGCGCCTTTGCCGTGGTCATGATCGGCCGGAACCTGGGCGTGCTTTTCGGCCCCATACTTTTGGCCGGTGCCTTTCAGCTGTCGGGCAGTTGGGACATCGCCGCGCCCCTATTCGGCGGCATCACCACCCTCGGCTGGGCGCTGGCGATCTTTATGGCGCTGAAACTGGATCTGCCCGGGCTGAAGGGACGCTCCCGTCCCGCCGCGGTTCGCGGTTAGGGCACCAGGCGATAGCCGCCGGGCTCGGTCACCAGGATCTCGGAATTGGAGGGATCCGCCTCGATCTTTTGGCGCAGGCGATAGACATGGGTTTCCAGGGTATGTGTCGTCACCCCGGCATTGTAGCCCCAGACCTCGCCCAGCAAGGCATCCCGCCCCACGACCGTGGCGCCGCTGCGGTAGAGGTATTTCAGGATCGAGGTTTCCTTTTCCGTCAAGCGCACTTTTTTCTTCGATTCCCCATGGATCAGCATCTTGGCGCTGGGCCGGAAGGTATAGGGCCCGATGGTAAAGACCGCGTCCTCGCTCTGCTCGTGCTGGCG
>JANQKX010000732.1 GCA_028280915.1 Kiloniellaceae bacterium | reverse complement strand
CTTTTTTCCGAGAAAAACCGTTAACGAAGGCGGCTTAACCATGTTAGGGTAATCCTACAGATCACGGGAATCTGAAAAAGGCGTGGGTTCGTGCGTGAGCCGCGCTCAAAACAAGATCAAGTCAGGTATTGACTGCCAGTCAGGTATGACGTCCCGGGCGCTAGGAGAGCGGATCGTGCAGCTATTTCGTGGGAGACGACCAATCGGCCGGCGAGCCATCGCGGGCCTGTTTTTTTTGTTTGTTGGCGGATTGTATCAGGGGGCACTGGCCCAGTCCGGTCCTGAGGTGGAGGACAAGCGTTTTCGCATCATCGGCGAACTGGAGCTGACCGGCTCAACGCTGCCCTTGGCGGGCCAGGACTTTTTGGCCGATCCGGCCATCGTGCCCGAGATCGACGCGGCCAGGGTGGACCTGCGGCCCGCCTGGCAACGCCATGCCGCCCCATCGTACAACGCGCCCGGACAGCCGGTGATCGCCATCGTCATCGACGATCTGGGCATGAACCCGACGACGGTGGCGCGGGCGGTCGATCTTGAAGGTCCTCTGACACTCTCCTTTTTGCCCTACGCCAAAGGCATCGCCCGCTCGGTGGTGGCGGCAAGGGACGCCGGCCATGAAGTCCTGGCCCATATTCCCATGGAGCCCCTGAACCCGGCGCAGCGGCCCGGGCCCAATACCCTGAAGCTCAGCCAGTCGCCACGGGAACTGCGTTGGCGCTTGTCCTGGGCCCTGGACCGGGTGCCGGGCAGCGTGGGCATCAGCAATCACATGGGCAGTAAATTCACCGCCGACACCTCGGCCATGTCCCTGGTTCTGGCGGAGGTGAAACAGCGCGGCATGCTCTATCTGGATTCCCTGACCATCGAGACCTCCCGCGGCGCCCCTCTGGCCGACCAGATGGGCATGCCCTTTTTGCAGCGGGATATTTTTATCGATCACCGGGCGGCGGACAAAGGGTCGGTCCTGACCCAATTGGAGAAGTTGAAGGGGCTGGCGCTCAAGCGGGGCTACGCGGTGGGCATCGGCCATCCCCACGAGTCCACCTTCGCCGCGCTGGAGGAATGGCTGCCCCACTTGGACCAGACGCAGATCGCCCTGGTGCCCGTCAGCGTCATCGCCGCCCGGGAGGCGCCGACGGTCCGCAGCCTTCCGGCCAGCGGGGCGATGGTTGAATAGGGCAAACAGCGTCTCTACAGCCAATCACAGTCTACGACATGGCACCTTGGCTTGATAAGGTGATGGCGTGGGATTCAGTGAAAGGAAGGGAAAGCGCCACTTAGGTTGCACATTCGGGTAAAAACCGGCTGATATTTGGGTTCGGCTAGTATTCGTCGCTATCAACTGAACCAGGTGATCGCTATGGAATCAGACCGAATTAAAGATTATCGGGCCAAACCCGTTCACCGTACACGCGCCATTTCATACGGTTCATCAGCTGAGAACCAAATCTTTATCGCTGATGCCAATCCAGCATCGTCAAGTTCGAATTCCAGGCGTCGTTCTTCATCTTCCATAGTAAACTCTGTGGGTGTCTCCGGATTTAGAAAGAAGGTGCCCCAATGGGGGCCTTCAATAAAGAGACGACCATCGAGTTCACGCACTGACACCGCAAAATCGTCTTTTTGATAATCCCCAACAAGCGCGGATGTTTCTACTTCAGATAAATCTAATCCGAAGAAAACAGACGTGGTCTTGTCCAAGGTCACCAACTTCGGATCAACCCGAGGCGGACCAACTCTAGCTTTGAGAACTTGGTTTAGGATGTTTCGAATAGATCCATGATTGACACGCCTATCCTCATAGGTGTCGGTTCTATGGACAAAGACCAGTTTCGCCTTTGGAACGACGTAGATTGCGTGGCCTCCATAGCCAAATGCCGCATAGGATCCGAGGTCTCCCAATTGCCCTGATAACGTCCACCACATGTAGCCATAACCGCCGTCGCGGTCCTTCGAATGGGCTGAAGTGCTCTCACGCACCCAGTCTGATGGGATGATTTGATTGTTCCGCCACCGTCCCTCGTCCAAAAAAAGCAATCCAAAGCGGGCCAGGTCCCGTGCTGACATTCGAAAGGGGTAGGCAGGATGGCGGGAGTTTTCCGGCTCATGGTGATAGTACGTATGGCGAAGCTCAAAATCTTGCATTTGCAAAGGTATGGCTATTTCGGCAAGAAACGATTGAAACAAGTCGCCATCGGCTTCTTTGTTGTAAATGGTTGCCAGCGCATTGAAATCCCAATTGTTGTAGTACCAATGAGATCCAGGTTCGTGGCTGCCGCGTTCCGGGCGGTTTTTTTTCATTGACGGCGTTTCATAAGCCGCTGGAAGATAAACACCAGACCTGGACTTGATCAGATCGGAAATCTTTGCCGATTTTTCCACCTCGGAAAGTTCCGTGTCGTCGTTAATACCGATCGAACCAATGGTATCACTTAGTTCTATTTGGCCATCAGCAACAGCAATTCCATAGAGCGCGCTCAACAAGCTCTTACGGATCGAATGACACATGAAACGGCGCTCAATTTGCCCCCACTGCACCAGCACAGCGCCATCGTAGACAACCACTACTGCTGCCGAGCCCGCCATGTTGGAAATTCTTTGGGCTGAGCCGAGCTTTTCCGACGACCACCCAGCTTCTTCAGGTGTCTCAAACTGCTTCCAATATTTACCCGGGTAAATGGGGGTGGATACGCCGTTCCATTTTTCCCAATCTTGCGTTTGCAGCAATTGAGCATAGCCAAATTTGGCCGGAGCCATTGCCAGACACAAAATCAGAAAAAAGGTAAATCTAAATCGGTTTATACTCATCAGGATTCAGCGGGAAACTTAAAAACTGAATTCCTATCATCCTATCAACTATCGCGTTATTTTGCCAGATACTTCGCTTTTGATTTAAACCCTTTCTTCGGAGGTCGACTTTACCAACCTTGGCAAACCGCCTTAGTTCGGCTGTTTCCCCGAGTTCGATCATGGGGGAAAGGCTGCCGAGTGGGCGCATGGGCCACCAAAATACATTAATTCGAGCCGGCATCATTCATGATGTTTGAAAATGGTCGACGCTAAATTGTTTGGTTGCGCCCAGCTTCTCGGCAAAAGGGGGCTTCTCGAAGAGCTCTTTATGCGAGAGGCTAGTTCCCCCGGCGGGCGTCGAAGCGGACCGCTTCTTCGGCGGCGCGGATGAGGGCGCGGGCTTTGTTGCGGCTTTCCTGGAATTCCGCTTCCGGGTCACTGTCGGCCACCACGCCGCCGCCGGCCTGCACGTACATGGTGCCGTCCTTGACGATGGCCGTGCGCAGGGCGATGCAGGTATCCATGGAGCCGTTGGCGCCGAAATAGCCCATGGCGCCGGCGTAGGTGCTGCGGCTGTCCGGCTCCAGCTCGTCGATGATCTCCATGGCCCGCACCTTGGGCGCGCCGGAGACGGTACCGGCGGGAAAGCCGGCGACCAGGGCGTCCATGGCGGTCAGGCCCTTGGCCAGCTTGCCTTCCACGTTGGAGACGATGTGCATGACGTGGCTGTAGTATTCGATGGTCATCTGATCGGTGACTTCGACCGTGCCCACTTCGGAGACCCGGCCCACGTCGTTGCGGCCCAGATCCAGCAGCATGAGGTGCTCGGCCAGCTCCTTTGGGTCGGCCAGCAGGTCCTCGGCCAGGCGGCGGTCTTCCTCCGGGGTCTGGCCGCGCCAGCGGGTGCCGGCGATGGGGCGGATGGTGACCGTGCCGTCGCGCAAGCGCACCAGGATCTCCGGGCTGGAGGCCACGAGGGAAAAGCCGCCCAGGTTCATGTAGACCAAAAAGGGCGAGGGATTGAGGCGCCGCAGGGCCCGGTAAAGGGCGAAGGGGGGCAGGGCGAAGGGCATGGAAAAGCGCTGGGACAGGACCACCTGAAAAATGTCCCCGGCCATGATGTATTCCTTGGCCGCCTTGACCATGCCGTGAAAATCCTCGCGGGACATGTTGGAGCTGGTCTCCGGCGGGGTCATGTCCGGCGGCAGATTGTCCCGGCGGTCGAACAGGGGCCGGGAGAAGTCGTCCACGCTGTCGGACAGGCGCTCGCAGGCCTGGGCATGAGCGGCCCGGGCCGATTGCCCGGCGCTGGGCCATACCGGGGTGACGATGGTCACCAGGTCCTCCACCCGGTCGAAGATGGCGATGACCGTGGGGCGCACGAACATGCCGTCGGGCACCCCCAGGATGTCCGGGTTGCGCTCGGGCAGGTGCTCCATGAGGCGCACGGTCTCGTAGCCCATGTAGCCGCTGACGCAGGACGCCATGGGCGGCAGGCTGTCCGGCAGCTCGATCCGGGATTCGTCCACCAGATCCTGCAGACTGGCCAGGACGCCTTTTTCGCAAGGCTCGAAGCTCTCGCTGTCATAGCGGGCCTTGCGGTTGATCTCCGCCTTGTCGCCGAAGCAGCGCCAAATCACGTCGGGTTTCAAGCCCAGGAAGGAATAGCGGCCGATCATCGCGCCGCCCTCGACGGATTCGAAAAGACAGGAATTGGGGCGGTCGCCGGCCAGCTTCAAAAAAGCGGATACCGGGGTTTCCAGGTCGGCCACCAGGGTGGTCCAGACCACCTGGGGCTGGCCGCCGTCATATAGTTCCTCGAAGCGGCTGAATTCCGGTTCCACGTGCATGGCGGCGATCGGCGGCTAGTAGGTTTGGTAGGGGTTGAGGATGCGCTGCAGGACGCCTTGGTTGACCCGCACGCCGTATTCGTCGCGCATGGCGGCCATGTACTGTTCC
>JANQKX010000562.1 GCA_028280915.1 Kiloniellaceae bacterium | reverse complement strand
CAGATCCCCGGCGCGAGGCGCGCCTGATGCTGGCGGCTGTGCTGGGGCTGGGCGCCGGGGACGTGATCGCCTACCCGGAGCGGGCCGTGTCGGCGGCGCAAGTGGCTGACGTCCAAGCGGCGACCGCCCGTCGGGCCGGCGGCGAGCCCTTGTCGCGCATCTTGGGCCGGCGGGAGTTTTGGAGCCTCTCTTTTGCCATCGGCCCCGACACCTTGGACCCGCGGCCGGACAGCGAAAGCCTCATCGAGGCGGCTTTGAAACACCTGCGCCAGTGCCCGGGGAGGGCCGGTGCGTACCGGGTTCTGGACCTGGGGACGGGCAGCGGCTGCCTGCTGCTGGCCTTGCTGTCGGAACTGCCGAATGCCTGGGGCTTGGGGGTGGATATCAATGCCGGCGCCTTGGCGGTTGCCCGAGAAAACGCCAGGCAATTGGGTCTGACCGCGCGAACTGCATTTCTGCAGGCCGATTGGGGCGCCGCCTTGGGAGGTCGCTGGGATGTGATCCTGTGCAATCCCCCTTACATCTGCGCGGGGCATATGGACGGCCTGCCGCCGGCGGTGCGCTTTGACCCCCGGCGGGCCCTGGATGGCGGGTCCGATGGGCTGGAGTCTTACGCAAAATTGCTGCCCCAGGCAAAAGATCTCCTTGATCCCGCCGGCCTGCTGGCGCTAGAAGTAGGCATAAATCAAGGCAATGAGGTATGTTCCCTGGCCGCCCAGGCGGGATTGGCGCTTCAGGGACGCATAGAGGATTTGTCGGGGGTGGAGCGCTGTTTGCTCTTTAAACCCGATTTGGGCATAACGGATCAAACGGCCACGCCCATGGCGTCGGATCGCCGAGACTGAGCGTCAGCCCTCTGAAACATGGGGAAAAGACAAAAAAACGGTTGGAAAAACAACGAATCCCCACTAGGTTGGAAACACGGGTTGGGACCCATGAATCCATTAGGATCCTCCACATAATCGTAATTTCCGATTGCGTGGCGTTGAGCACTCGCAGGCTAGAATGCTAATATAGCGGCCGCGGGTAACATAATTTTCCCTTCTAAACGAAGTGAACGATGAGACAGCCTTCTAGTACAGGTCGCCGGTCGCGAAGCCGGCCAAACCGAAAGCCCCATGGCGGCGGTAATCCGCGCAATACCTCTTTTGACAGCAATGGTCCCGAGGGCCGCATCCGGGGGAACGCCAGCCAGGTCTATGAAAAATACATGTCCCTGGCGCGGGACGCCTCGGCAAGCGGCGACCGTGTGGCGGCGGAGACCTATTATCAGCACGCCGAGCATTATTATCGCATTGTCAACGACAGCACCGACCCCCAATCCGGGCAGCGCCAACAAGGCGGGCAGGACGGTCAGCAACGCTTTCGCGGTAATGGCCGTGATCAGGGCCGGGATCAGGGCCGGGATCAGGCGCGCGAACACGGTCGTGAACACGGTCGTGAGCAAGGCCGCGACCCGAATAGGGATCAGGGCCGGGATCACCCGCGCCACGGTGGTCGGGATATGGCCCCGGCGGCCCAGGAAGGCGCGCCCGATGGCCCCTCTCGCGACGGCTCGGTGCAGGATGGCCGGTCTCAGGATGGCTTAGCTCAGGGCCAGGGCAACCATGACGGAAGCGGCGACGCCCGAGGGCGGGGCAACGGCTTCGACCGCAATAGCGGGGCGAGGCCTGCCGG
>JANQKX010000551.1 GCA_028280915.1 Kiloniellaceae bacterium | reverse complement strand
CGAAGCGGTCCTCGGCCCAATAAAGGCCGCGGATGAAGACCACGCAGACCAGGCCCATGATGGCGCCCAGGGGCAAGAACAGCAGCAAGCCCCAGGGCTGCACCATGTGGAAATCGGGCAGCTGCAGGGGCGGGATGTCGAAGCTCGGCGTGGCCCCCAGCAGCAGGCGGCCGATATAGGTGGCCGTCACCGTGGCGATGGCCACCAGCAGGATGTTGGCGGCGGAGACGGACAGCAACAAAAGCTCAATGGCAAAGACCACGCCGCCCAGGGGCGCGTTGAAGGTGGCGGCGATGCCCGCACCCGAGCCGGCGGCGATGAGGGTGATGCGCTGGCGGGCCGGCATGGAGATGATCTGTCCGATCATGGAGCCGAAGGCGGAACCGATCTGGATGATGGGACCCTCGCGTCCCACCGAGCCTCCGCTGCCGATGGAGATGGCCGAGGCGATGGATTTGACGATGGCGACCCGGGGCCGGATCAGGCCCTGGTTATAGTGGATCGCGTCCATCACCTCGGGCACGCCGTGGCCCTTGGCCTCGGGCGCGAAGTTCTTGACCAGGAAAGCAACCGCCAGGGCGCCCACGACGGGCACCAGGATGACCCCGGGGCCCCAGGGGCTCAAGGTGTCAAACACGTTGGCGTCATAGCGGAAATGAAACTCGCCCAGGAACAAAACGTTGTGGACCAGGCCGATCAGCATGCGGAAGGCCCAGGCGCCCACGCCGCCGATGACCCCCACCGCCAGGGCCATGAGGCACATGGTGGCAAGGGGCTGGTCCTTGATGGGGCTCTCTATGGCAGGGGCCTTTGGGTCCGTCATGATCGTCATTCGCCGCTTGGAGGTTCACTGCAAGTCCGTGCAATTTGAGTTGATTAAAGGTCCGGAGCATAATCCCTGTCGCCCCGCGGGTCATGGGAAATTTGGTTGCCAGTTTAGATTTTCCGTTCCGGGTTTTGATTTTCCGTTCAAGGACAAACCCACCCCGGCGGGGTCATTTCCAGATGGGTTTCCCGCTGCCGGGCAGGCCCAGGCTTTGCCACATATCGGATACCCGTTGGACCACTTCCGGGTCCATGCGGATTTCCCGGCCCCATTCCCGTTTGGTCTCCGGCGGCCATTTATCGGTGGCGTCCAGGCCGATCTTGGAACCCAGGCCGTCTTCGGGGGAGGCGAAATCCAGATAGTCGATGGGAGTGTTCTCGATCACCGTGATATCCCGCGCCGGATCCATGCGGGTGGAGACGGCCCAAATCACGTCCCGCCAGTCCCGGGTGTCCACCGTGTGGTCCACCACGATCACCCATTTCGTGTACATGAACTGGCGCAGGTAGGACCACACCCCCAGCATGACCCGCTTGGCGTGGCCCGGATAGGCCTTTTTGATGGAGACCACGGCGACCCGGTAGCTGCAGCCTTCCGGCGGCAGCCAAAAGTCCACGATCTCGGGAAACTGCTGCTGCAGCAGAGGAATGAACACCTCGTTCAGGGCCTCGCCCAGGACCGAGGGCTCGTCGGGCGGCCGCCCGGTGAAGGTGGAGAGATAGATGGGGTTGCGGCGGTGGGTGATCGCGGTGACGGTAAAGACCGGGAAGGGCTCGATCGCGTTGTAGTAGCCGGTGTGATCCCCGTAAGGCCCCTCATCCTGATAGTCATCCAGGGACACATAGCCTTCCAGGACAATTTCCGCGTTGGCCGGCACTTTCAAGGGGACGGTCTTGCAGTCCACCAGCTCGAGCTTTTTTTTGCGCAGCAGGCCGGCGAAATGATACTCGGACAGGGTATCGGGCACGGGCGTCACCGCGGCGATGATGGTGCTGGGGTCGGCGCCGATGACGGCGGCGGCGGGCAGGGGCTCGGTCTTGGTCTCGGCCCAGCGGCGATGATGCTGGGCGCCGCCCCGGTGCTTGAGCCAGCGCATCAAGGTGGTGTTGGCCCCGGTGACCTGTAGCCGGTAGATGCCCAGATTGAAATCGTCTTCGCGACGCCGGTCTTTGCCCTCCGCCTGGGGGCCGCGGGTCACCACCAAGGGCCAGGTGATCAGGGGCGCCGGCTCGCCCGGCCAGCAGGTTTGGACCGGCAGTTGGGATAGGTCGATCTCATCGCCGGTCTTGACCACTTCCTGGCAGGGCGCCCGGCCCACCGTCTTGGGCTTCATGGTCATGACGGTTTTGAGCAGGGGCAAATTGTCGAAGGCTTCCCTAAGGCTGCCCGGCGGTTCGGGCTGGCGCAGGAAAGCCAGGGTCTCGCCCACTTCCCGCAGCTCGCCGATCTCCCGCTCCATGCCCCAGGCGACCCGTTCCACGGTGCCGAACAGGTTGGCGAGCAAGGGAATGCCGTAGGGGCTGCCGTCTGACCGCACCACGTTTTCAAACAACACCGCCGGGCCCTCTTCGGCCAGCAGGCGGGTCTGAATCTCGGTCACTTCCAGGTGGGGCGATACGGGCGCGGTCACCCGGACCAGGCGGCCGGACGCTTCCAGACGATCGATGAAATCCCGCAAGGAATCATAGGGCATGAGCGTTTGACTTGTTTGTTTTTCCAGTTTGACCTGCCCGGCAAAGGCCCGGACTGTGTAGCAGGCCGGCCCGCTCTCACCAAGCCCCCACGTTCCTAGCCCCCACGTTCCTAGCCCTCACATCGGTGACCGGCAGGCCGCAGGGGTTCACCCATGGGATTTGGCCCGATCCTTGCTTGGGCGACGTAACTAAATTTAGTGTCGGAAGTCAAAATGACTGCATCAGTGCAGATGGGCGATGGCGTCGCCTCACGCCCCCTCCACCTTCAACACCGTACCGTGAACACCGGTTACCCGAACCTGGGCGCCTTCCGGCAGGTCCTCGCCCTCAATCTTCCAAATGGTGTCGTCGACGCGCAGTTTGCCTTGTCCGTTGACGATGGCGGCCTCAAGGGTGAACCGCCGTCCCACGTACTGCTGGCCACGCTTGTTGAGAGTCGGATGATCGCTCGGCGCCGCCGGGTTTCGGCGCCGGTAAAAGCGCCAGGCAAAGGCGGAAACAACGGCCAGGACCGCAAAGGCGGCAAATTGTGCCTGCCAGGTCATCTCGGGGATCAGCAACATCAGGGCGCCGACCACCGCGGCACTTATGCCTAGCCAGAGGAAAAAGGCGCCCGGCGCCATGGCCTCAATGGCGATGAAGAGGAGGGCCGCGACCCACCAGTACCAGAATTCAATGGCGGTGAGATAACTCATGGATTTGGCTTTCCGGTAAGGTTAGCTGCTGCTTTGATCACCGCTCCACGGCCCTGACGGGCGCTTGCTTTCCCGCAGTTTTTGCGCGTCACGGGCGATTTCCGCGATGCCGCCGATGGCACCGATCACGTTGCTGGCCTCGACGGGCAAGAACAGGGTTTTTTGATTGTCAGACTGGGCGAATTTGCCCAGGGCCTCCACATATTGCTGGGCGATGAAATAGTTCAGGGCGTTGAGATCGCCCGAGGCCACGGCCTCCGAGACCATGGAGGTGGCTTTGGCTTCCGCCTCGGCGGTCCGCTCCCGGGCTTCCGCATCCAAAAAGGCCGCGTCCTTGCGCCCCTCGGCGGCCAGGACCTGGCTGCGTTTGTCGCCCTCGGCCTTCAGGATCTCGGCTTGACGCAAGCCCTCGGCATCGAGGATGTTGGCCCGCTTGTCCCGCTCCGCCTTCATCTGCCGGGCCATGGCCTCGACCAGGTCCGTGGGCGGCGTGATGTCCTTGATTTCGATGCGGGTCACCTTGACGCCCCACGGTTCGGTCGCATCGTCAACCACATTCAGCAATCTGGCATTGATGGAATCCCGTTGCGACAGCAGCTGATCCAGGTCCATGGAGCCCATGACGGTACGGATGTTGGTCATGGTCAGGTTCAAGATGGCCCGTTCCAGGTTGCGCACCTCATAGGAGGCGCTGGCCGCGTCGAGGACTTGGTAAAAAACCACGCCGTCCACCCGGACCACCGCGTTGTCCTTGGTAATGACTTCTTGGGAGGGCACGTCCAGCACGGTTTCCATCATGTTCACCTTGGAGCCAATCCGGTCCATGACCGGCACGATGACATGTAGGCCCGGCTGCAAGGAGCGGGTATAGCGGCCGAAGCGCTCGACCGTATAAACGCTACCTTGGGCAACCACCTTGACGCCCATGATGACGATGATCACAGCCAGAACCACCAAGGCCACGACAAAGATGGAAAATCCGGTTAGTTCGTACATCATCTGACAGTTTCCTTGTCATGCGGCAGCCGAAAAAGCCGCCCTATTGCCGTTTTAAGATCTGATCAGCGGCGGCCGCCGCCGGATGCGACGCGTCTTGGAAAGCGCCAAGACAAAGTCTTCGAATCGCTGTGATGTAAACCATATAGACCTGGCAAAAACACTATAAAATGTCCAATTTTTGATGAATTAACACTATCTCAACGGCCATTTGTGACTATATAGTTTCATCAGTTTAACCTTAAACTTGGTTCGGTAAGTTGACCTATCGCCGTGTCCAGGGTTGGGACGGGCGGAGCCGAAGAGACGATAAAGGCACGTTTTGATGGCGCATTATTTCGTGGTTGGCGGCGAGTATAAGGACACCCATTTTCGGGAGACCATCGGCGGCAACGAAGAGTGGTTCGGCCCCTTTGTCACCTATGAAGCGGCGAAGGAAGAATGGGCCAAGCATGCTTGGCAAACGGTGGACCAGTGCAACGTCCGCTATCGCATCGAGTGTATCGACACCGAATCACCGCCGCCCTGCACGGACTAAGAAGCAGTCCTGTTGGGGTATGCTGAACCTGAGTTTTGACGGGTAGTCGCTCTTGTCCTGGCCCTTGCCCGAAAACGATGACGAACTGCTGGCCCTGGCGACGGGTTATCCCTTTCAGGCACCTGGATTCTCCTACATCTACCGGGACGGCGACATTACGCCCCTGAGTGGGTCCGCTACGTCCGTGAGCGGTTCCGCGAGCTTAAGCACGTCCGTTGCTGGGCAGTTAAAGGGACGGCATCCGGTCATTGCCCACGGGTCCAACCGCGCCCCGGCCCAGCTTCACCGCAAATACGGTCACCTGAACGGCCGAGCCTCGGAAATTCCCGTGACCCGGGTTCTGCTCAGCGACTATGATGTGGTCTATTCCGCTCATGTCACTCAATATGGCGCCATTGCCGCCAACCTACAGCACGCGCCGGGCGCCGTGGTGGAGGTTTATGTCACCTGGTTGGACGACGCTCAGCTGTTGCGCATGCATGACACGGAACTGGGCGGCGAGAACTATTACTACGGCCGCCTGGACAACATCCGCCTGGCCTTTGCCGATCTGTCGCTAGCGGATCTCTCGGCGGCCTTTGTTTACCTCTCGACCCGAGGCTGTCTGGCGCAAGACGGGCAGGCCATCGGCCTGGAAGCCGTGCCGGCCCGAGAGCGGCCCCATCGGGCCCTGGGCCAGCGTGAGGTGCTGGAGTTCGTGCGCGGGCGTTATCGGCCCGAACGGGACCTGGACGCTCATGCCCTGCATACCATCCGCGACCCCCATTTCCGGCGGGCCTTGGTGTTCGAAATGGAACAAGATTCCGTCGCCGCCGCCGCACCCCATTTCACCATCTTGGAACGGCCTTAAGGCCCCTGGGCAAAGAATCTCTAGGGCAGAACCCGCCAGACCACGGCGTTGCGCAGGTCGGTGTCTTCCAATTCGCGGCTGGTTTTGACGGCGTAGCCGA
>JANQKX010000543.1 GCA_028280915.1 Kiloniellaceae bacterium | reverse complement strand
TGCTTCATCCACCCGCCAGCGCCAGGCCAGCCGGTCCTGGGATTCCTCAGCCTCGCTGATCGGGCGGTAGAGGAAGGCAACCGCTTGATCGGCCGAGATCTCGATCTGCTCGTCGTGACTGATCGAAAACTGTGCGGGCTCTTTTCCGGGAACCTCGAACAGGCGCCAGTCACCGGCCGCGCCGGAGGGTTGGCCCACGCCGGAGGGGTCGGCCCCACCCGAGGATTCGGCCAGGCTGGGCGTGGCGGACAGGAAAAGCACCATCCCCGCCAGCGCCGCCAGGCCAAGGGTAAACAAACGTCCGCTACCGTCGATCCCTCGACCGTACCGGTAAATGCCGGGCTGCATGGGCGCCGCCTTCAACTGACTTTGACAAGAGTTCAGGAATCTAGATAAGGCGGGCCGTACGCGGAGGAATACAAATTCCCATACGCGATCAACACACTACCGTGAAGTGCGGGCGCGGCGACGCGCCGGGGCCGGGCGCCGCAGGGCCAGCCGGATTCCGGCCTTCTATTTGTCTTTCAGGCTAAATGTCCTTGAGCGGGATGCCTTGCCAGCGGGGCTGGGCGACCTTTTCGCCGTAGTCGCTCAACAGGATGTTGAAGGAGATGCTCATGCGCAGGGCATCGCTCTTGTTGGGCGGCACGGAATGGACCAGCCATGACGGAAACACCACCAGGCGGCCTTCGCTCACTTCCACGTGCTGCAGGGTGCTGTTGAGTTTGTTCCGCGCCTTGAAATGGGGTGCCATGATTTCGATCTGGGGGCGCGGGTCGTGGAAAAAGATGGTGTTGGCGCCCGCCGGGGCGGCCAGGTAATAAACCGCGCTTAAAAAGTTATTGGGGTGAATGTGCGGCGGATGAGGCGCGCCGGGCGGGCTGATGTTGGCCCAGCAGCCGGTGATCACCGTATCCGCGTAGTCCACCGCCATCTTGTCCAAGATGCCCCTGCAGGCCCCGTGCACATAGCCGTTCAGCTCCTCCATTTGCGGCTTTTTGTGCAGGGTATGGATGGTTTGCCAGTTGCCGGCCGGCGGAAGGGACGGCCGGGGCGAAGTCATGCGGTCCAGATCCTGCTTCAGCTGGGCGTTCATGCGGTCGCGCACCTCGGCGGGCAGATCGTGAACCCAGATCAGGGTGGGAAAGACGGGTTGAGCGTTAACGCTGGCAAACATGGGCACCCTACCTCTTCTAAGGGCCGACAAAGGAATCCGGCCCTTCATATAACAGCTTCGCCCGTGTCGCCAATTGTTCGAAATCAATTCCCCGAAGGCGCTCGAGGTAGCCATGGGTAACCGGGCCCGGGCCTCATGGGCCCGGTGGGGCGGACCGGAGGATCGGATACCAGGCTCTCATATGAGGAAATGCTGAATCTCGGTGAAAATTAACCGAAAATATAGCCAAAGCTGGCATTTTGGCGGCTCTACATGTTCTTGGGCCTGCTTGTTTTTTATCGATCCAGCCTTACCTAGTGAGGCAAGTTGAGTGCCGCGGACGAAGGACGGCCACAGCAAGGAACCACGCCTTGACGGAATACCGTTGATTTCCCCGCTATTTCAAATAAACGGTGAGAGAACTTTGGTTCAGGTCTTTTAACGGGTCGGGTCCATAAGGTATGCAGACCGACTTTGCGCAAGGAAAGTGAGTAAATGACCCCATCGCTTACCCATCTTCAGCAGCTGGAAGCCGAAAGTATCTTTATCATCCGCGAGGTGGCGGCGGAATTCCGCAATCCGGTGATGCTTTATTCCATCGGCAAGGATTCCTCCGTCATGCTCCATCTGGCCATGAAGGCCTTTCATCCTGGCCGGCCGCCCTTTCCCATGATGCACATCGATACCCTGTGGAAGTTCCGCGAGATGATCGAATTTCGCGACAACACGGCCAAAAAATTGGGCCTGGATCTGATCGTGCACGTGAACGAGGAGGGCGCCAATGCAGGCGTCGGGCCCTTCACCCACGGCTCCGAGCGGCACACGGACATCATGAAAACCCAGGCTCTGAAGCAGGCCCTGGACAAGTATGGCTTTGACGCCGCCTTCGGCGGGGCCCGCCGGGACGAGGAAAAGTCCCGCGCCAAGGAACGGGTCTTTTCCTTCCGGTCCTCCTCCCACCGCTGGGACCCGAAAAACCAGCGTCCCGAGCTGTGGCGCCTCTACAACAGCCGCATCAACAAGGGCGAGAGCATCCGCGCCTTCCCTCTGTCCAACTGGACGGAAAACGACATCTGGCAATACATCCACTTGGAAGAAATTCCTATCCCGCCTCTTTACTTCGCCAAGGAGCGTCCGGTGGTCGAGCGTGATGGGACGCTGATCATGGTGGATGATGACCGCATGCCCCTGAACGAGGGCGAGGTGCCGGAAAACAAGATGGTGCGGTTCCGCACCCTCGGCTGCTACCCCCTGACCGGTGCGGTGGAGTCCGATGCCGAGAACTTGCCGGCGATCATCCAGGAAACCCTCCTGGCCAAAACCTCCGAGCGGCAGGGCCGGGTGATCGACCAGGATCAAGCCGCATCCATGGAACGGAAGAAGCAGGAAGGCTATTTCTAATGTCACAGGATGTTTCGTTGTCGGCCGCCCAGGCGGCAAAACTGGAAAGTCAGCCCGTGAACGACGCAGTCAGTGAAAATGACCTGATCTCCCAGGATATTCTGGCTTATCTCAAGGCCCAGGAAAACAAGAGCCTGCTGCAGTTCATTACCTGCGGCAGCGTGGATGACGGCAAGAGCACCTTGATCGGTCGCTTGCTCTATGACTCCAAGCTGATCTACGAGGATCAGTTCGCAGCCTTGGAAGCGGACAGTAAAAAGGTGGGCACCACCGGCGGCGGGCTGGACCTGGCGCTTTTGGTGGACGGCCTGGCTGCCGAGCGGGAGCAGGGCATCACCATTGACGTGGCCTACCGCTTTTTCACCACCGAAAAACGCAAGTTCATCGTCGCCGATACCCCGGGCCATGAGCAGTACACCCGGAACATGGCCACCGGTGCCTCCACGGGCCAGTTGGCGGTGATCCTGGTGGATGCCCGCAAGGGGATCCTGACCCAAACCCGGCGCCACTCCTATATTGTCTCCCTGCTGGGCATCAAGCACGTGGTGCTGGCGGTCAATAAGATGGACCTCATCGACTATGACGAGGAACGCTTCGAGGCCATCGCCAGTGAATACTGCGCCTTTGCCGCTGATCTGGGCCTGAACGATATTCGCTGCGTGCCCATCTCGGCGCTGGAAGGCGACAACGTTTTCACCGCCAGTGACAAGATGCCCTGGTACAGCGGCCGCTCCCTCATGCAGGTCTTGGAGACCATTGACGTGGCCTCCGATACCACCGAGCAGCCCTTCCGCATGTACGTGCAGTGGGTCAACCGTCCGACCTCCGACTTCCGCGGTTTCAGCGGCACCATTGCCAGCGGCCGTGTTTCAGTCGGCGAATCCTTGACCGTCTGCCCTTCCGGCAAGTCCAGCAAGGTGGCCCGGATCGTCACTTACGACGGGGACTTGGACAGTGCCATTGCCGGCCAGTCCGTGACCGTGGTCTTGGAGGACGAGATCGACGTGAGCCGGGGAGATGTCTTGGCCCCCAGCGCGGCGGCTCCGGCCGTCTCCGATCAGTTTGCCGCTCATCTCTTGTGGATGCATGAAAATCCCATGCTGCCCGAGCGGCAATACGACCTGAAAATAGGTGGCAAAACCGCCACGGTGGTGGTGACCGACCTGCGCCATAAGGTCAATGTGAACACGCTGGAGCATATTGCCGGCAAGACCCTCGAACTCAACGAGGTCGGCTATTGTAATCTGGGCCTTGACCAAGCCATCGCTTTTGATCCCTATAAGGAAAACAGGGAACTGGGCGGCTTTATCTTGGTGGATCGCTTCACCAACAGCACGGTGGGGGCTGGCTTTATCGACTTTGGCTTGCGCCGGGCCACCAATCTGACCTGGCAGGAGCTGGACGTGGACAAGGCGGCGCGCTCGTCCTTGAAAAAGCAAAAGCCCTGCGTGCTGTGGTTCACGGGGCTGAGCGGGTCGGGCAAGTCCACCACCGCCAACAAGATCGAGCAAAAGCTCCTGGCCATGGGCCGCCACAGCTACATCCTGGACGGCGACAACGTGCGTCATGGCCTGAACAAGGATCTGGGCTTCACCGACGCGGACCGGGTGGAAAACATTCGCCGGGTGACCGAGGTGGCCAAGCTGTTCGTGGACGCGGGCACCATTGTCCTGGCCTCGTTCATCTCCCCCTTCCGCAGCGAGCGCCGCATGGCCCGGGACTTGCTGGATGAGGGCGAGTTCATCGAGGTTTATATGGAGACCCCCCTTGAGGTCTGCGAGGCGCGGGATCCCAAGGGCCTCTATAAAAAGGCCCGCGCCGGCAAGATCTTGAACTTCACCGGCATCGATTCGGATTTTGAGGTGCCGGAGCAAGCCGACATCGTGCTCAACAGCGCCGATGACGCGGTGGATGACCTGGCGGACCGGGTGATCGAATACCTGAAAGGCCACGGCTTTATCTAACCCAAGCCGGATTTAACCCAAGCCATAGCCGTGTAACCAATAATCAGATCGGAGGGGTCCCTCTCCGATCTGATTGTTTTTTGGGCCGTGGCCCCGCAATGGTGCGCTGATCGGCGATCCTTAACCATTCCCGGTTTAATCGGAAATTTTTGCCGATGACGGTCTCGATTAACTAAATTCCTTCAGCACCTGTTAGGGAAAATCGTTAATACTTGCTTCCGTCAACGTCGGTGGATAGGGTTAGGCAATTATTTGAAAAATTGCGTGTTCTTGGACCTGTTTGTGAAGTTTTATCGCATTCGGGGGCACGGAGTTGTCGGCTAAGAAGCGACATAAGGCAAACGCCATAGCGCTTTGATATCACTGGGGCAGTGACCGGCAAGCTACGCGATGGGGCAGTGCTGCACGGAATCCCGCGCATTCTTGACGGCGGGTGGGGCGGCAAGGATAGCAGAGGGGAGGGAAGTTTGCGGCTTCTTAAAGTGTCAGATTGGGCAAGAGGGAAACTTTGCCGGGTGGTCGCACCCCGTGAGCTGTTTTTCCGTTCCAATGATCATATTCGATATTTCCGTTTGTCTTCCCGCGCGCAGGCGGTGCTGTTGGCGAGCACGGTGGTGGTCTCGGTCGGGCTCTTGTCGTCGGGCATCGCGGCCGGGTTTTATTCCCTCTCCGCCAAGGCCATGACCCAAGAGCTTGAGCAGGAAAAGCTCGCTTACGTGGATCTCAAACTTTCTCTCGGCGATGGCGCGCCGGTCGCGGATCACGTCAATCTGGATTACGGCGACCAAGCGCCCGCCGCGCAAAACTGGCTGGGCGAGGACAACACCAAGCAACTGGCGCTTCAGCTGGCCGCCGCCGAACGCAACCTGGATCAATCCAACGCCCGGCACCAACAGCTGGCCATGCAGCTCAGTGAACGGGATAGCATTCTCGAAGAGTTGGGCCAGGAGCGCAGTTTGCTGCGGGCTTCCCTGGCGCAAGCCAATTCCCGCATCGCCCTGCTGGAGCGCCGCCTCGCCGAAGCCGGCTCGGAAAATCAGGCGCTGTTGCAAAAAATCTCCACGTCGCAATCCCATTTCAAGGAACTCGCCGCGCGCAACGAGTCGATCAAAAGCCAAAAAGACACGGCCGAAAACGACGTGGCGGCCATGAAAGAGCAAATGGCCGCGTACAGCGATGCCAACCAGCGGCTGATGCGCCGGGTGTGGGATCACACGGAAACCGCGCTCGAGGCCCTGGAAAAGACCGTTTCCATGACCGGCATCGCGCTGGACGAGGTCTTGGCTGACCAAATCCTGACGGCCAAGGCCGACTCCCAAGGCGGCCCCTTCATCGCCGCCGAAACGGATACCTATGAGGAACTGGACCGTTGGCTGGGGGCGGACATCTCCCTTTCGGCGTTGGATGCCCGCTTCACGCGCTGGGCGGCGTTGCAGGAAGTCATGACGGTCCTGCCCTTGGCACCGCCCATGGAGCAATTCCGCATCACCAGCTCCTTCGGCACGCGCATTGACCCCTTAAACGGCCGTCAGGCCCGGCATGACGGCATGGATTTTGCCGCGCCCTTCAAATCATCGGTTTATGCCACCGCCCCCGGCAAGGTCGTTTTCGCCGGCTGGCGCGGCCACTATGGGCGCGTGGTGGAAATCGACCACGGACATGGCTTGAAAACCGTTTACAGCCATCTAAACGCTATCTTAGTCAAAAAAGGCGAAAACGTAGATAGCCATCAGAAGATCGGGCTACTGGGCTCTTCCGGCCGCAGCACCGGTCCGCATGTACACTACGAGGTGCGTTTCAAGGGAAAACCGCTTGATCCCGCAAAATTTCTAACGGCAGGAAAATATGTTTTCAAAAGCTAAGCAACCTCAGACTCCCTCGCGCACCTTCTCCGATCAATCCCAGCCCGCGCCCGAAAAGGCCGCCCCGAGCAGTGCCGCGGCGCCCATGCCCTCGGCCAGTGGAACCATTCCCTCCATCATCAGTGCCGATCTGCAGATCAACGGCGATCTGAAGAGCACCGGTGACATTCAAGTCGATGGCCAAATCAAGGGCGATGTGCACAGCAAGACCATGACCATTGGCGAGACGGCCCAGATCAACGGCTCGCTGACCGGCGACCGTATTCGGATCTGCGGTTCGGTGACCGGCTCCGTGCGCGGTCCCTCCGTGATTTTGGCCAAGACCGCCAAGGTCCTGGGCGACATCATCCACGAGTCCTTGGAAATCGAAGCCGGCGCCTTCATCGAGGGCAACATCATGCGCCTTGATTCCACCAAATCCAACACCGGCGGTGCCCGTCCGGCGGCCGCCAGCAATGGCGCGGCGACCCGCTCCACCCCGGCCAGCCCCGCGGCACGGGGCGGCAAAGGGGAAAAGCCCGCCGTTCATCACTAAGTGCTGAAGGCTCGAAGGTCAGGTTCGCGAGGGACAATCAATGCCCTTTGCGGACCTACCTTCGTTATGCGGTCATCACCTGCTGAAACAGGGCGGCATCCACATTGCCGCCCGACAGGGTGATGGCGGTGGTCTTGTTGGCCGCCGGCCACTTGCCGGCCAAGAGGGCCGCCAAGCAAACCGCGCCGCCCGGCTCCACCACCAGCTTCAAGGCCTCGAAGGCGAAGACCATGGCGGCGCGCACCTCGGCGTCGCTGACCGTCAGGCCGGCGCCGCAATGGCGTTTCAAGATCTCAAAGGTCACCCGGCCCGGACTGGGGCTCAGCAGCGCGTCGCAAAACGAGCGGGCATCGGGCGACACCGTCTCCACCTGACCGCTCCGTAACGACCGGGCTGTGTCGTCGAAGTCGAGGGGCTCGACGGTATGGACGGTGGTCCGCGGACTTAAGGCGGCCATGGCGATGGCGCAGCCCGAGGTCAGCCCGCCGCCGCCGCAGCAAACCAAGAGCGCGTCCAGTTCCGCCCCCAGCGCCTTGGCCTGCTCGGCGATCTCCAGACCGCAGGTGCCCTGGCCGGCAATGATGCCGGCGTCGTCAAAGGGGCGGATCAAGGTGGCGCCGGTCTCCTGGATGATGCGTTCGGCGATCTCTTCCCGGGATTGGCCGAAGCGGTCATAGAGCTTCACCTGGGCGCCATAGCCTCTCGTGTTTTCGATCTTCATTTTCGGCGCGTCGGCCGGCATGACGATGGTGGCGGGAAGGCCCAGCAACTGGGCCGATGCGGCCACCCCTTGGGCATGATTGCCCGATGAATAGGCCAGAACCCCCGCCGCCCGCTGAGCCTCGGGAATTTCACTGATCCGGTTATAGGCGCCGCGGAATTTAAAGGAGCCGGTGCGCTGCAGGTTTTCCGCCTTGATCAAGACCCGGCCGCCCACTTGCTGATTGAGCTTATGGGATTCCAGCAGGGGTGTCTTCACCGCCAGGCCCCGCAGGCGGTCGGCGGCGGCGCGAATGTGCGAGATTTCGGGAATATGATCCCAGGCCTCGGGGTCGGCCGGCATGTCCATGGGCGGCATGTTAACTCTCCTTGGTGTTTGCTGTAAAACGCCTGTTGGGCCGAGGTCAGATTCCCAGCAAAGGGGGCAATTCCAACAGGTTTTGGATCTCCGCCGCGGGGTCTTTAGGCAGGCGTTCCCGTTCCCTTTTGAAGCGGTTCACCCAGGCCACCCGAAAGCCGAAGTGGCTCGCGGCGTGGGCATCCCAGGCATTGCTGGAGAGAAAACAGATCTCGTCCGGCGCCACGCCCAGGCCATCCACCGCCGATTGATAAACCCTCGGGTCGGGCTTAAAAATGCCCACGTCCTCAACGGAAAAGATATGGTCCAGGGGGCCTTGGATCTTGGCCGAGGCAACGGCGGAATTGAGCATACCCGGGGAGCCATTGGACAAAATGGCGGTCATCAAGCCGGCGTCCTTCAAGGCGGCAAGGCACTCCGCCACTTCCGGGTAGGCGTCCAGTCCCAGATAAAGGGCCATCAGTTCGTCGGCCAGGCGGTCATCTTCAACGCCGTGGGCGGCAAAGGCATAGTCCAAACCGTCCCGGGTCACCTGCCAAAAATCCACGTAAGCACCCATCAAGCTGCGCAGCCAGGTGTATTCCAACTGTTTGACGCGCCAGGTCTCCGACACGGCAGCCGCTTTGTCGCCCAGGGCCGCGCCGCCGTTGCGCACCGCCGAATGAACGTCGAACAGGGTCCCGTAAGCGTCGAACACGCAGGCTTTTGTCCGGGAAAAGGCAGGGTGGCTCATGACGGCTCTTTCTCGTTGCGGGTCGCAGGGGCGGGGGTGTTCCCGGACATTCCGGTGTCATGGGGCCACGAAAGCCCGGTAGGATGCCCGTTTCTTTGGTTTAAACTTAAGAACCTGACTTTGGTCCGGTCGAGTCTTTTTTCCCTGCCTCTTTCTTCTCTGCCCCATTTTGCTTGGCCTCTTTTTGCTCTGCCTCTTTTTGTTGGCGTCGCTTGGATTTGTTGGGCCGTTCCGGCACAAAACCGGACTCCTTGGCAACCTCGACGATGGACCTGAGGCGCTTTATACGCCGTCTCATATTCAATCTTTTTTTGCGCTGCTCCAGTTTTTTGCTCTCATAAATCTCTTCGTAGGCATCCATGACCGAATCCGGATCGCCTTGCTGGTGGACCACGCCGTCTTCCACCCAGACAACATGATTGCAGAGCTCGCGGATCGTCGAGGAATTGTGGGAAACCAGGACGACTGTCTTGTCCGATTGAATAATCTCTCTTAGAGCCTGGGCCGATTTTTTACGAAAACTGGCATCGCCGGCCGAGAGGGATTCGTCGATCAGGATCACGTCCGTATCCACATGAATGGCGACCGAAAATCCCAGACGGGCGCTCATGCCGGCGGAATAGGTATCCAAAGGCTGGTCGATAAAATCCTCCAGCTCGGCGAATTCAATGATCTTGGGCAAACGCGCGATGATTTCCCGCCGGGAGAGGCCCATCAACATGCCGCTTAAAATGGCGTTTTCGCGCCCACTCAGGTTCCGCGCCAGGCCCGCTTTGACCGTAAGCGGGCGGATCTCCACCCCGAAACGCTCTATCGTGCCCTGGTCCGGCTTGATAATGCCCGCGATGGCACTGATGATGGAGCTTTTGCCGGCACCGTTTTTGCCAACGATGCCGGTGGT
>JANQKX010000542.1 GCA_028280915.1 Kiloniellaceae bacterium | reverse complement strand
GTTGAGCTGCCTCAGGGGCACGGCGACCGGCGGCGGCACGCATTGCCGCGGGACGATGGAAACCCCCAGATTGGCGTGCACCATGCTGGAAATGGCATCCAGGTTCTCCAGCTCCATGGTGTCCGTCACCTCGATACCCTGGCTCTGAAGCCAGTTTTCAATCATGACCCCCACCACGGCCCGCCGGGAGAAGCGAATGAAGGGGTTACCCTGCAACAGTGCAATGGGATCGTCTCCCACCGCGTCGTGGGAGGCGAGAAGCGCCAGGGGCTCGCGGGCGATTTCCTGCCAATCGTGACCCCGGGGCAGGCTGGGCGGGCGGGTGATGATCGCCGCGTCCAAGGCCGAGCGCTCCACCTGTGCCATGAGATCGATGGTGAGCCCCGGCACCACCCGCACCCGTAAATCCGGATGGGCGCCCTTCAGCCGCGCCACGGTCCGGGGCACCAATCCGTTCAGGGTGGTGGGCACGGCGCCCAAGGAAAACGTGCCGCGGAACGCCGCCTCCCCTTGCACCGACAGCACAATCCCGTCATAGGCGGCCACGATCTCCCGCGCCCGGGCAACGATGGCCTGGCCCATGGGCGTTAACTCGGGCAGACGGCGGGAGCGGTCAAAGAGGGCGACGCCCCAGTCTTCCTCCAGGGATTTGATCTGCTGGCTAACCGCCGCATGGCTCAGAAAAACCGCCTCCGCCGCGGCGGTGAAGCTGCCGTGGTCCGCAATCGCGATCAGGGTCCTGAGGTTTCGGATCGACATGACATGCCTCGGGCTGGGTTGCGGCCGATACGACAGTGCAACGGCCGGCCGGGGTCACCCCTTGCCTTTGACCTTGGCCCAGGTGTCCCTTAAACCCACGGTGCGATTGAAGACGGGCCGCGCGGCGGTGCCGTCCGGGTCGGCGCAGAAATAACCCAGGCGCTCGAACTGTACGGTTTGGCCCGGCGACAGCTCGGCCAGCGCCGGCTCCACCACCGCGTCGGAAATAATCTCCAAGGACTTGGGATCGATGTCGTCGAGGAAATCGCCGTCGACGCCCGGCGTGGGATTGGAAAACAGCGGGTTATAGAGCCGCACTTCCGCACTCACCCCCTGGCGGGCGGACACCCAGTGCAGGGTCGCCTTCACCTTGCGGCCGTCCGGGGCATTCCCGCCCTTGGTTTCCGGGTCATAGGTGCAGCGCAGTTCCACCACGGTCCCCTCGGCGTCCTTCACCACCTCCCGGCAGGTCACGAAGTAGGCATAGCGCAGGCGCACTTCCCGGCCCGGCGCCAGGCGGAAGAACTTTTTCGGCGGGTCTTCCATGAAGTCGTCCCGCTCGATGAACAGCTCACGCCCGAAGGGCACGCTCCGGCTGCCGGCCGCCGGGTCGTTGGGGTTGTTGACCGCTTTCAGATCCTCAGTTTCGCCTTCGGGATAGTTTTCGATCACCAGCTTGAGGGGCTTGAGCACGGCCATGCGCCGCTCCGCCTCCCGGTTCAGCAACTCGCGGGTGCAAAATTCCAGCACCGCCGGCTCAACCACGTTGTGACTCTTGGTGACGCCGATGCGGTTCGCGAAATCCCGGATCGCCGCCGGCGGAATGCCGCGCCGCCGCAGGCCCGAGATGGTGGGCATGCGCGGATCGTCCCAGCCGCGCACGTGGCCGTCCTGCACCAGCTGGATCAAGCGCCGCTTGGACAGCACCGTGTAGGACATGTTGAGGCGCGAAAACTCGTACTGGCGCGGCCGGGCGTTGGTGGGCAGGTGTTCGATCAGCCAATCGTAGAGGGGCCGGTGATCCTCGAACTCCAAGGTGCAGATGGAATGGGTCACCTTCTCGATGGCGTC
>JANQKX010000524.1 GCA_028280915.1 Kiloniellaceae bacterium | reverse complement strand
GCGGCTATAGCCGGCCGCCTCCCCCTTTTCCACCGCCTGGCCGATTTGGCCGCCCAGCCCCCGGGTCAATCCATAGGCGGGGCGGCCCTCCCTTTCATACTGTTCCACCACCGCCCGGGCGGCGCCGACCTTTTCCCGGGCTCCGCCGTGGAGGGCCACGGGCACCGCCCGGCGGACGGCGATGGCGACGGTTTCCGGCGTGATGGTTTGAGCGCCCAAGGTGATGGTCTGGTCTGGGGTCATGTATCCTCCTGGATGGGGTCTGCGGGCAAAACCGGGCCGCGAGGCTTTACGAGCCCGGCCCGATCCCGTTAGTGTAAAAGGGGTCAATGAAAAAAGGCGCTCTGATCATGTTTTCCCTCGCCCGCCGGGTCAAGATCACGGAACACATCGAAGCCCTCGAAAAAGTCGCCGAGGAGCTCTTGGTGCACGAATTGGAAATGCTGGAAAAGATGAAGGCCCAATATGCCGATCCGGACCCGGGCCATTATCATGACGTGCTGTGCTTGGAAGTCATTCTGCGCAACGTGAAAATCCGGCGCAAGTTTGGCGTGGACCAGGACAAGCTCAAAGCCCGCTCCATCACCCTGGCCCGCAAGAGCCCGGCGGAAGGGTAAGCGGCGCTTGCCACCGAGTGCCCCTGCTGCCGTCCCCTGGCCTTTTTAGGGGCGGTCTTGCTATGAAAAGACACCGGGCGGGCGGGCGCCGGCCTCACGCGATCCGTCCCATGGAAAGGCCGCGCACCAGGTGTCGGCGCAGGGCCCAGACAAAAAGCACGCCCGGGATCAGCATCAGGACGCTGGCCGCCGAGGCAAGGCCGATGTGAACCTGCCCCACGGGCGAGGCGACGATCTTCATCACCACGCCGATAGGCTTGGCATCCACGGTGGTCAGGGCATTGGCCAGGATCAACTCCGCCCAGGAAAACACAAAACAGAAAAAGGCGGTGACGGCGATCCCCGCCCGCATCTGGGGCAGAAGGATCTTGAAAAAGAACTTAGGCCCGGAATAGCCGTCGATCAGCGCCATCTCATCCAGCTCCCTGGGGATGGAGCTGAAAAAGCCCTCCAAGATCCAAACGGCGATGGGGACCGTGAACATGCAATGGGCGATCGCCACCGCCAGGGTGGTGTCGATCATGCCGAAGCTGGAGAAGAGCTCCACGAAGGGAATCATGACGATGGCCGGCGGAATGATGCGAAAGATCAAAACGAAGAAAAACGCGTGCCGGTCGCCGACGAAACGAAACCTGGAAAAGCCGTAAGCGGCCGGCAGGGCCACCGCCAAGGTGATCAGCACATTCAGCAAGACGTAGATGGCGGCGTTAATATAGCCGTTGACCCAATCCGGGTTGGAAAAAATGATCTCGAAGTACTTGCTGGTGGGCAGTTCGGGCCAGAGGTTCAGGCGGCGCTGGCTGATATGGTTGGGCTGGAAGCTGAGCACCATCAGCCAGCAGATCGGCAGTAGGGAAAAGGCTGAAAACAGCAACACCGTTTTCGACCACCGCCGCTGTCTTAAAGCCATGTTTTCCATCAGCGGCTGCTCTCCATCATGCGGTAGAGCGTCCAGGCAATGGGCAGGACCAGGATCAAATAGATCGTGGAGATGGCGCCCGCCTCGCCCAGATTAAACTCCAGCGTGGCCGATTGGATGATCTGCTGAGACAGGAAGGTGGTGGCCAGGTGGGGCCCGCCGCGGGTAACCATGAAAGGTTCGGTATAGATCATCAAGCTGTCGGCGATCCTGATCAGGGCGCAGACGATCAGAACCTTTTTCAGCTTGGGCAGTTCCACATAGCGGAAAAGGTTCCACTGGCTGGCGCCGTCGATCTGGGCCGCCCGGAAATAGGAGGGCGGAATGGACAGGTAGCCGGCGTAACACAGCACCACGATGATCCCGGTCCAGTGCCATACATCCAGAGCCACGATGATGACCCAGGCCCAGCCGACCGTGTTCACGTCCGGCGCCAGGCCAAAAAACGCGAGCGGCGTGCCGATCAAACCGCTTTCCGCCTCCATCATCTTGCGCCACAAAAAGCCGACCACGATCCAGGGCGTCAGCAGGGGCAGGCTGAAGAGGGGAATGAAGATCTCCGGCCTGACCTGAACGTGGAACAGCTTGCGCGCCACCGCAATGCCGATGGCGAACTGCAGGGACAAGGTCACGGCGGTGAACAGGAAGGTGCGGCCAAGCATGGCCCAAAATTCGGCGGACTGCAGCAGGTCCTCGTACCACTGCAGCCCGACCCAGAAAAACTGGCTGCCGGAAAAACTGTCCTGGACGGAATAGTTGATGGAGGTGGCCAGGGGCGCCAGGCCGACAATACAAAGCACCAAGGCCATGGGCATGATCAGCAACCACGCCCTGTTTTGACGATCCCGCAAAGTGATTTTCCGTTCGCTCGACGAAAGGTCAAGTCATCGGCCAAGAAGTCCTACACCAATAACCGTGAGAACCAACTGTAACTAAACGGGAAAGGCTTGTCGAGACTAGCGATCAAGTAGTGGTCAAGTCACCAAGACATTATTGGCCATGCAACACGGCCTCAGCCGCCTTTCAGGGGCGGCATGATGGCGAGCAGATCGTTCTCCGCCAGGGTTTGGCTGGCCCGTTCCGTCTTTGGGACGGAGGTCCCGTTGAGGATGACCAGATAGGCGCCATCCTCGGGCATGCCCAGCTGACGGATCACGTCGCTGGGCGTGGCGCCGGGGGAAACCTCGACGCTGCCCTGGTTTTGCGCGCTGCCCGGCGGCAAGAAGCGGCCGAGGCGGCCGCCGGTCTTGACCGTGATTTGCATCAGAAAGGCCGGGACGCCGGGGACGCGATACCTTGCGTCCGCTCCAGATAGGCGTCCATCACCAGGTGGGGGTCCTGCAAGAGCTTGTCCTTCCAGTCGCCCAGCTTCACCTTGGTCTGCACCAGGCCGCGGATCACGCCCACGTGCTGGGTCAATCCCAAGGCCAAGGCGCCCACCACCACGTCGCCGTCGAATTCAAGACGCAGGTACTTGAAGCCGTCCTTGTCCACCGCTTCGGCCCGCTCGCCGCCCGGCACGCCCATCCACAGACCGAAGGAACTGGAAATCAGTTCCAGGGTGTTCAGCACGTTCATGGACAGGCTGCCCTTAAAGTTGGTCGGTTGCCCGGCCATGTTGAGCGCGGCGATGCGGCCGTGCTCGCTGGCGGTGGGCTGAATGGCGTGGATTTCCTGTTTGCCGGTGGAAAAGTCCGGGCCTTGGGCCACGTCGCCGGCGGCATAGATGCCGGCCACCGAGGTTTGCAGGTTGTGGTCCACCAGGATACCCATGTCCGTGGCCACGCCGCTGCCGGCCAGGAAGTCGATGTTGGGCTGCACGCCCGTGGCGCAGACCACCAGGTCCGCCTCGATCGCCGAACCATCGCCCAGGGACAGGGTCATGGCCCCGTCCTTTTCCTTGATGCCGGTGACCTTGGTGGAGGTGAGCACCTTGACGCCCTGGTTTTCGCACCAGCGCTTGATCATATCGCCGCCGGTCTCGTCCATCATGCGGGGCAGCATGCGGTCGGCCATCTCCACCACGGTGAGCTGCACTTTACGGGCGGCCAAGGCCTCCAGCACGATACAGCCGATGAAACCGGCGCCCATGAGCACCACGCGGGAGCCCGCGGCCGCCTTGTCGGCAATGGCCCGCCCGTCGGCCAGGGTCCAGCAATTGACGATGCCCGGCAGGTCCATGCCCGGGATCGGCGGCCGGGTGGTGTGAGAACCGGTGGCGATCAGCAGACGGTCGTACTGCTCACTGGCACCGGAAGCCAACTCCACGGTCTTGTTGGCCGGTTTTACGGCGGTGACCCGGTCTTGCAGGACCTTGATGTTGAGATCGTCGAAATGGTCCGTGCCGTGGCGCAGATGGGTCCCTTCCTCGGCGATGTCCTCCGCCAGGAGGTAGGGCAGCGCCATGCGGGAATAAGGCGCTTCGGGTTCGCTGCCGATGATGGTGATCTCGGCGGCCGGGTCCGTGCGCCGCAGGGTCTCGGCGGCGATAACCCCGGCCGGGCCGGCACCGATGATGATGTGTTTCATTCTATTCCTCCCTGATGGGATGTCCCTTTATTGGTCCGGACGCCTGCTGCCTGGATGCCCGTGCAGCGCACGGCGGCTGGCCCGGCCCCAAGTGACGGGGCCGGGCCGCCACGGATCACAGGCGCAAGCGGGACAGGGTTTCGTTGGTGGGCACGCCGTCCGGCGTCCAGCCGCGTTCCTGATAGTACTGGGGCAGCATGATGTCGAGCTGGTTGACCTTGCCCTTGGCCGTGCCCGAGGGCGCCGGCACTTCCAGCAGGCGCTTGGGCAGGGTGTCGTCCGCCGCGGTCAGGCCGGCGGCCAGATTGAAGCGGCGCTCCAGGTTCCACACCCGCTCGCCGATTTCCAAAAGGCGCGCCTCGGTCCACTCGCCCTCGCAGGCCCCGTCGATCTGCATGGCGAACTCTTCCAGCCCCCAAGCGGCGGTGGTGAAGAGGCACAGGCCGGTGGAATCCACGGCCGAGACCCGGTCCTGGGAGGACTTGCAGGCCACCGCCTTGCCGGCGCCGGTCTGATCTTCCATGTCCTCGGCGAAAGTATCGTGCTTCAAGTGGCAGGCGCCCCGGTTGCTGGTGGCATAGCCCAGCCCCATGCCCTGCAGGGCGCGGGAATCGTAACCGGCGAATTCCTGGCCCTTGACGCTCATGGAGAGTTCCGGGTGTCCGTATTTCTCACAGAGACGCTTGGACCCCAGGCCCAATTGCTGGCCGAAGCCTTCGAACTTGCCGGTCTTTTCTGCCATGATGGTGAGCGCCTCCGCGTTGCCGAAATTCAAGGGCACGCCGTCGGTGTCCTTTTCGGTCAGCACGCCCATTTCATAAAGCTCCATGGCCGCCGCCAAGGTGGCCCCGAAGGAAATGGGGTCCATGCCGTGCTCGTTCATCATATAGCCGGCGAAGGTCAGCGCATCGATGTCGTCCACGCCCACCACCGGGCCGAAGGCATAAGCGGTCTCGTACTCCAAGCCGCCGGAGGCATGACGGTACTGGGGCCGGTTGACGATGGAAAAGTGATCCTTGTCGATATGGGCGATGCGGCCGCAGGCGATGGTACAACCGAAACAGGCCTTGTTGGTCAGCAAGTTCCGGTGCCCGTTGGCGTGAACCTTTTTCATGGCCGCGGGGTTGATGTTTTCGGTGCCCTCGAACTGCACTTCGTTGAAGTTGCGGGTGGGCAGGCCGCCGAATTCCTGCATCATGTCGATCATGGAATTGGTGCCGTTTTCGGTCAGGTCCTGGCGCCCTTCGTTATCTTCCAAGAGCTTCTTGGTGTGGTTCACCGCCTTCATGAAGGCCTTGGGGTCCTTGACGGCAACGCCCTTGGTGCCGTGCACGGCGATGGCCTTGAGGTTCTTGGAGCCCATGACCGCGCCCACGCCGGAGCGCCCGGCCGCCCGGTGCAGGTCGTTGACCACGCAGGCGAACAGCACGCCCTTTTCCCCCGACACGCCGATGGAGGCCACTTTCAGCAAGGGGTTCTGGTGGTGGGCCTTCAGGTATTCCTCCGTATGCCACACCGTGGTGCCCCAGATGTCGTCGGCCGGCAGGATCTGGACTTCGTCATCGACGATGTGCAGGTAAACCGGCTTGTCGGATCGGCCTTCCAGGATCAACAGGTCATAGCCCGCGTACTTCAGCTCGGCACCGAATTTGCCGCCCGAGTTGGAACAGGCGATGGCGTTGGTGAGCGGGCCCTTGGTCACCACCGCGTAGCGCCCGCTGGTGGAAGCCATGGTGCCGGTCAAGGGGCCGGTGGCGAAGATCAAGACGTTTTCCGGTGACATGGCATCGGCCTTGGGATCCATCATCTCCCAAAGGTACTTGGTGGCCAGGCCCCGTTCGCCCAGGTAATCGTTGGCCCAATCCATGTTCAAGGGCTCAACCGTGCTGGTGCCCTCGGTCAGGTTTACGCGAAGAATTTGTCGTTGCCATCCCATTTGGGATTCTCCTTAGTCTGCGGAACTCAAAGGGCGCTTGCCCTTGTTGACTCTCGGTCAGCTTGAATGGGGCGATGCCCTATGCCTGGTGGGTCTGGGTCTTGACCGCCCACTCCTGCATGCGCTCATAGCCGGTCCAGCTGGAATCCACATAGGTGATCGCGTCCGTGGGACAGGCTTCCGCGCATTGGGGATCGCCGCCGCAGAGGTCGCACTTGATGACCTTGCCGGTATCCTTGTTGTAGTTGATGGTGCCGAAAGGACAGGCGATGGTACAGACCTTGCAGCCCACGCAGACCGCCTCGTTGACCTCCATGGCGCCGGTGGTCGCGTTCTTGGTGATGGCCTCCACCGGGCAGGCGTGCATGCACCAGGCCTCGGCGCACTGGGTGCAGGTATAAGGAATGGCCCGGGCGCCGTGTTCGAATTCAAAGATCTTGATCCGGGATTTAGCCGGGTTAAAGACACCTTCGTGCTCGAACGAGCAGGCCATCTCGCACTGCAGGCACGAGGTGCACTTGGCCGGATCAATCAACAAGGACTTTTGCATGTATCTCCCTCCCTAAAGGTGCCGGATCAAGGCCCGGTCAAAGTCCCCGGACACTTGAAAAGCACCTCATGCGAACGGAACCCGGGCGTTCCTGCACGGGTTCTTATTGACGTCGGGGGTCATGCTACGATAGGTGCCATTGCCAGGTCGAGGATATTTGTCAATTCTCGATGCCATAAAAACATTTAAAAGCAACGACAAGGCCTGAACGTGAAGATTATGGGGATCGCCGGATTTAGCGGCAGCGGCAAGACAACCTTGGTCACCCAGCTGATCCCGGCCCTGACCGCCCGGGGCTGGTCCGTCTCCACCGTCAAGCATACCCATCACAGCGTACTGTTGGACCGTCCCGGCGACTTGAGCCGGGCCCTGCGCGCGGCGGGCGCGGCGGAGGTGATGTGCGCCAGCCCGCAACGCTGGGCCCTGCTGCACGAGAACCGCGGCGCGCCGGAACCCCGGGTCAGCGAGCTGGCGGCCCGCATGACCCCGGTGGATCTGCTGCTGGTGGAGGGCTTCAAGCGCTATGGCCACCCCAAGATCGAGGTCTACCGCCCCGCCGTCGGCAAGCCCTTGCTCTGCCACGAGGACCCGCACATCATGGCGGTGGCCAGCGACGTGCCCCTGCCCGGCCTGCCCGTGCCCCGCCTGAACCTGAACGACGTCCCCGCCATCGCCGACTACGTGGCGGGGTTTTTGAGCACTCCCCAGCGTCACGAAAGCCAACCTTAAGAAGGAGCCTCTCTCATGACCCAATCACCCACCCGCCCCGAAGACGTGCTGTCGGACCAGGACAGCTTCGCCACCTTCCGCGGGGTCAAGGTGCGCAAGGGCAGCATCGCCGCCGTCTTGCGCAATCTGGATGTGCTGCAGGACGGCGCGGAGGCCGACAAAGCCGCCGCCATGGAGACGATCAAGGAACTGGCGCCCGGCTTGGCGGCCCTGGGCATGCACAAACACTTCATTTGCCGCAACGCCGAGGTGGAGGCGATCCTGGCCGCCGCCGAAGCGGCGTTAGAGGACTAAGGCGCCGCCTCCGGGTTTTTCTCCCACCGGGGTAGATCCGGGTCGATCCGGTGCCAGGGCTGGGCGGAGGCGGTCCAGATGCTGCCTTGGGATTGGAATTCGCTGGGATCGTCCAGCACCCCGGCCTTCACCGCCCGGAACTGGGGGGTGTTGCTGTTGTGGGACAGGAGATGCACCCCGCATTGGGGGCAGAATTCTCGCACCACGTCGGCGCCGCTCTCGGCCTTGATCACGAATTCCCGGGTCTCGCCCTGGGTGATCTTGACCGCCTCGGCCGGGAACATCATGCCATAGGCCCCTGCCCCGCCGGCCACCACCTGGCAGTGGCGGCAATAACACACCCCGGAAATGATCGGCTCGCCCGTCACCTGAAAACGCACGGCGCCGCACAAACAGCCGCCTTTACGGGTCGTCATGAGCTTTCCCTCCCCACGGAGCATCAATCCGGCAAAGGCACCGGATCATCGGTGAAGGCATCAGGGTGACGCGGCGGTCGCCCCTGGTCAAGCCTTGCACCTGAGGGCCATGGCGTCGGCACGAGGGGGAGCCGCAGCCTCATCTTGCCTGTCCGGCGCCTCCTCTACCAATCGCTCAAAATCAGCCAAGACCCCGCCTCTTCCTTTATCCCGCTCGACGGACTAGGCTAATCTTTTTTCAAGCCTTGGCGAGGAAAGCACATGCCGGCGAAACTGGAGGATTTGCTCGATGCCGTCTATCAGGCGGGCGGCGAGCGGGAGAAGCTGGACGCGGTTTATGACGATTGGGCGCGGACATATGACCAGGACCTCTGGGCCTCGGGCAATCCCTATATCGCCATCATGGCCGGATTGGTGGGGCGCTATGTGCCGGACAAGGGCGCGCGCATTCTGGACGCCGGCTGCGGCACGGGCAACATGGGGGCGATCCTGGCCGATTTGGGCTATGGCCATATCATCGGGATCGATGCTTCCGAGGGCATGCTGGGCGCGGCCCGGCGCAAGGGCTGCTACCGGGAACTGCAGCAACTGCTGCTGGGTGCCAAAATCGACCTGCCGGACGAGAGCTTCGACGCGGTGACCGCCGCCGGCGTGCTGACCCATGGCCATGCCCCGGCGGAATCCCTCGACGGGCTGTTGCGCCTGGCCAAGCCGGGCGCGCCCATCATCTTTTCCATCTCGAAGATCGCCGAGGAAAAGGACGGTTTCGGCGCCAAATTCGCCGCCCTGACAGGCGCCGGCGCCTGGGCCTTCACGGATGAAAGCGCCACATTCCGCACCTATCCTTACTCAGAGCAGTATAAGGATCTGCGCCACAGGATCTGCGTTTTTCACAAATCGGCAGGTTAGGGAGCAGAGCCTAAACCGCCGAAAGAGCCGCGATTTCCGCCTTTTTTTCCGCCCAGGCAGGACGGTCCAGGATCTGGATGCCGTGCTCCCCGGCAAAAGCGTCGATGGCGCCGTTTCGCTTTTCCTGAAAGCGGGGCCACGCCCCCTGCCCGCTCAAGGGGATCAGGTCGGCGCCTTCGGAAAGGCCTTGCCATATGGCGGCCGGCCCCGCCGGACCGATCACGGTCAGGACCTTGGCCCACCCGTGGGTCCGGGTGATAAAACCATAAAGCGCCACGGGGGTGCCGCCCCCGCTAGTAGGGGCTCGCGCCGTCGCGGCCGGGCTGATAGTAGGGGTTGGTGCCGCCGGCGTGGTCGGTCACGTCCAGCACGGCGGTGATCTCGGGCACGGCGCGGCGGATGCCCACTTCAATGCCTTGCTTCAAGGTCACCTCGGCCATGCCGCAGCCCTGGCAGCCCCCTTCCAAGCGGATAAACACCCGGTCCTCCTGCACATCCACCAGGGACACATGGCCGCCGTGACCGGCGACCGAGGGATTGATTTCCTCGTCCAGCACCCGGCGGACCTGGCGGCCGGTGGGGGTGTCCAGGCCGGGCTTGTCCAGGCTGTCCAGATAGTCGCGCACCTGAGTCACCTCGGGCACGTAGTGGCGCAGCATACCCTCGATCCGGTCTTTCAGGGAATAGGCGGCGCCTTGCATTTCCAGCAGCACCACGCCATCGGCGAAACCGCGGAAGGCCACGTCGCCGCCGGCCTGCTGGGCCGCCGGGCGGATCCGGGTGTCGATCAGCTCGCGCAACTCCTGGGCTTGCGCGCTCTCTTCCTCCAGCGCCGGCACGGTCTTACCGTCCCCCTCCTGCGGCACGCCCGCCAGGACCGGCTGACCGGAGACAAAATGCTCCATGATGGTGCCCAGGAGAGGTGCCTTGAGCAGGGTCCAATCCTGATCGGCGCCCTTGCGCAATGCGATGGCGTCACGCTCCAAGGTCACCCCTTCGATCCCTTCCACTTCAAACAAGCGCTGGGCCAGGGGCGAGATGGCGGCGGCTTGGGCCGAGGCGAAAGCCATGGGGTCGCGATCCAGCACCGCCCGTCCCGGCAAAAACTTCAGGACGTTCGGGTCGGCGGTGGTTTCGGTTTGAATGAACATGGGTTCTCTCCCGGCCTCTCGCTGGTTCCAGCTCGCGTTTCAGGTCTCAAAGTCATTTAGGGATTTTGGGCCGCAACGGCAATAACCCCATCGGACCGCACGCCCTTACCTATTCCAGGCCAAGCTCGGCTTTTTTGCGATTGGCCCAGGCCTGGATGATGCGGTCGGTCACCATGGCGATCAGGGCCATGGAGAGCCCGGCCACCAGCCCCTTGCCCACATCCGCCTTGCCCAGGGCGATATAGACCAGCTGGCCCAAGCCGCTGGTACCCACCAGGGCGGCAATCACCAGCATGGCCAAACCGTACATGATGGTCTGATTGAGTCCCAGCATGATTTCGGGCAGGGCCAGGGGCAGTTGGACCTGGAACAGGATTTGCCCGCGGGTGCAGCCCATGGACTGGGAAGCCTCGATAATGTCGGGGCGGATGTTGCGCAGGCCATGCTCGGTGTAGCGGATCATGGGCACGATGGCATAGGCGATGATGGCCAGGAGGGCGGAAAACTCCCCCACCTGGAAAAACATCAAGACGGGGATCAGATAAACGAACTGGGGCATGGTCTGCAGGGTGTCGTTGATCGGCCGGATGAAGGCCGAAAACCCGGTGCTGCGGGAGGCCCAGATCCCCAGCAAACCACCCACCACGAAGGAAATGGCCACCGCGGCGCCGCACAGATAGATGGACAGCATGGCCTGGGGCCACACGCCCGTGACCAGGATGAACAGCAAGGACGCGATGGCAAAGACCGTGACCCGCAGGCCGCCGGTCTGCCATGCCAGCAGCCCCACCACCGCCATGAAGGCCGGCCAGGGAATGTTGGTGGTGCCGAAAAACAGCAGCCCGCCCAGAAGGATCACGGTCACCGCGCCGTGCCAGTTCCAGCGCCACAAGGCCCAGAGGGCCAAGAGCGCCACGCCGACGGCATAGCCGGCGATCATGGCCGGGGTCAGGGTAAAGCCCCAGGAAAACGGACTGATGGCGTTCTCGAAGCCGATGCGGATGGGCAGCAGGAAAAAGAACAAGGTGGTGTTCTTGACCCACTCCAAGACCCCGCCGAAGTTCTTCACCACCCAGGTCAGGCCGGCGTTCAAGGGTTCGGCGGGGTAGAGCACCAGCGCGTCGGGGTAGGATTTCAGGCCCGGCAATACCTGGGCCAAAAGGGTGAGAATGGCCATGCTCAGCAAGGCCACCAACAAAATCCGGTGGCGCTGCCAGAACGGCAGGGTGTGGGCCTCCAAAAAGCGGTCCCGCCGGGTGAAACCCCAGGAAATGCGGTCCATGACCATGGCGATCAGGGCGATGACCGAGCCGGCCAGGAGACTCTGGCCGAACTGGGCCTTGCGCATGGTGCTGAGCACCTCCCAGCCGATATCGTCGAAACCGCCGATGATCGCGGCGATGATCACCATGCTGAGCGCCGCCATGGTGGTTTGGTTGACCCCCACCATGATCTGGGGCAAGGCGCTGGGCACCTCCACCCACCAGAAGCGCTGGCGCCGGTTGGTGCCGCTCATCTGGCCCGATTCCAGGATGTCGCTGGGAATGCGCCTTAGGCCGTGCATCACGTTGCGTACCATGGGCGGGCAGGCATAGATGGCGCTGGCGATCAGGCCCACCACGGGGCCGAAGCCGAACAGCAGCAAGATGGGGATCAGATAGGCGAAGGTGGGCACCGTCTGCATCAGGTCCAGCAGGGGCTGGATGATCGATTCGGCCCGTTTGGAGCGATAGCCCATCACGCCCAAGGTAAAGCCCAAGGCCACCGCCAGGGGCACGGACACGCCGACCAAGGCCAGGGTGTTCATGCTCTCCGACCAATGGCCGGTGATCAGCATGTAAAACAGGGTCGCCAGGGTGAAAATGGCCAGGCCGCGCCCGGCCGCGGCATAGGCCAGGCAGACAAAGGCCGCCATGGTGGCCGGCCAAGGCAGCCACTGCAGCAGGGACTGCAAACCCAGCATGGGCCATTCCAAAAGCCAGGTCACCGCTTTGAAGATGGCTTGGAAGGTGGCCACGAACCAGGTCATGAAGACATTGGCCCAGTCGACCAGGGGCACCACCAGGCTGGCGGGATACTTGGTCAGCCAGGGCCAGTCGCTGCGCAGCCAAAAACAGGCCACCACGAAAGCGCCCACCACGATCCATTGCACCAGGGCGGGGTCCGGCCCCCGTGCCGCCGGAACCTCCGTGCCGATGGCGTCGCCGGCCGCCATCAGTCGCCCCGCGAGGCCTGGGCCAAGGCCCGCACGATGCCCTGGGGCGTGACCTGCCCCAGGCATTTGCCGTCGCCGTCCACCACCGGCAGGCCGCCGGGCCGCTCGGCCATCAGGGGCATGGCCTCTTCAAGGGTCAGGTTGGCCGAAACGGCTTCGGCCTTTTCGCCGCCGTTGGGATGCCCACCCCTTAGCGGCTCGAGGATTTCTCCCACGGTGA
>JANQKX010000523.1 GCA_028280915.1 Kiloniellaceae bacterium | reverse complement strand
GGCGGAGTCCCGGTCGATGGACAGGGGTTTCTCGCAGAGCACCGGGATTTTCCGGTCCAGGAAATAAAGCGCGATCTCCTTGTGAGTAACCGGCGGCGTGCACAGAATGACCGCGGAGCACTCCCCGCTGTCGGCCAGCGCCTGGTGGGATTCGTACCACTTGCAATTAGCCGTTTCCGCCGCCGCGATGGCCGCGTCGCGGCGCACGTCCGCCACCGCGGTCAACTTGGCGAAATCGCAATCTTCCAAAGCCTTGATGTAGGCCTGGGCGATGGCGCCCGTACCGACCAATCCGATTTTTTGCACGTCTCTCATTTTTTCCTCCTGAACCCTGTTTATTTTTCCATCTTACTTTTCCATCTTACTTTTCCATCACTGCGGCATGCTGCTCACGGATCGACGTCGCCAGGTAGTCCACATGCGCGCTGGTATACTTTTCGTTCCACGGCAGGACCAGAACCTGATCCAGCGCCCGATAGGTGCCCGGGAAACGGCTGCGGTCATAATCAACCGCCTCGGGCCGGGCCAGGGTGAAGGGGAAACGGCTGTTGCCGAAGGTGCGTTGATCCCGCAGGACCTGGCACTCGAAGGCGGGCTTTTGGATATAGCGCGGCGCCGAGGCGATGTTCCAATTGCGCAGGCCCGTTCCCATGGCGACCGGGCCGCCCGCAAAGACATCCGGGTCTACGTTCAAGCAGTACTTCCAATAGGAATGAGTGGCGTCGGGCGCGATCACCGGCGTGCCGATCCCGGCAAGATCTTGCAGCGCCTGGGTCAGGCTGGCGGCAGTATCCCGGCGATGGCTGACGCAAGGGGCCAGCTTATCCAGCTGTGCCAGGGCCACGGCGCCCTGAAGCTCGTTCATGCGGTAGTTCAGCGCCAGGAAATAGTGATCGGGCTTGGGATCGCCATACCCCCAGGCCTTGTTGATGAAGAGCTTCATCTGGCGCGCCAGATGATCGTCGTCGGTCACCACCAGGCCGCCTTCGCCCGTGGTGATGTGCTTGCCCTGCTGCAGGCTGAAGCAGCCGATGGCGCCTATCGTGCCGGTCTGCCGACCATCCACGGTGGCCAGGAACGATTGGGCGCAGTCCTCGATCACCGGAATGCCGCGGGCCCGGGCCAGTTCCATGATCTTGCCCATTTCCGCGGGGTTGCCAAAAAGATGGGTGACCATGATCGCCCGGGTGCGATCGCTCAGGACCGCCTCGATGCTCGCGGCGGTCACGTTGTAGGTGTCCGGGTCCACGTCGGCGAAAACCGGGATGGCGCCCTGGTAGAGGATCGGGGTAAGGGCCCCCATGTCCGTGATCGCGGTGGTCACGATCTCCTCCCCCGGCTCGGGATTGATCGCCGCCACCGCGCAATGGATGGCCGCCGTGCCGCTGGCGCAGGCAAAAGCATACTTGGACCCCAGCATAGTAGCGAAGCGTTCCTCCAACTGCTTGACAAAGGTCCCTTTTGTGCTGGTGAGGGTGCCGCTTTCGATCGCCGCGGCCACCAGTTCGATTTCTTCCTTACCTAGGGTCCGCCCCGACGCATCCTGATCAGAAGGCAGGTTCACGGGCTCTACCTTCACCGGGCTCATATCATTCATCCTTGTTCTCCACTCTGTAAGGATTCCACACGGCATCCTTGGGCGCGTTCAGATACCAGGGATGCCAGTAGCTTAAGATGGCCGACAATGGTCATAACCACTTTCATTTTGGACTGGCCCAAAATGCGCGATTCCAGGATGGCCGGACTCTCCACCATTTTCGCACCATTCATGTCCATGCGCGCCAGGATCTCCGCGATGCCGAAATAACCGTCGTTCTTGATGTGCAGATTGGTCATGGCCGAGCGGCGATAGATTCGGCAGCACGAGGTGTAGGTGCTGAACTTGTGATGCAGAACCAGCCGATAAAGCCGGGACAGCCCCTTGGACAAGAACAGGCGCCATCCGGGCACATGGGCGACCGCGCCATCGCTGTGATAGGGCGATGCGGTGACCAAGTCGATGCCCTCCGTCAGAAGCGGGATCATGACTGTCAAGTGATTGGGATCGTACGAACAATCGCAATCGATCGATGCCACGATCTCGTCGGGGGCATGATGAATTCCGGTCAAGGTCGCAGCGGCCACACCGCGGTTTTGTTTGTGCTGGACAAGCACACAGTCGTCACGGGCGCCGAAGAGTTCGTTCAATCGGCTCCAGGTGGCGTCGGAGCTGCCGTCATCCACGAAAACGAAGGTGAATTTATAGAGGCGTTCATATTCCTTGATGAACCGTTCCAGGGTGTTGGCCAAATAGGCCAAGGTGGGTTCTTCGTTAAAACAAGGCACCACCACGGAGACCGCCTGCCGGTCCGCCGGGTTCCAGGCCGCGTCTTGAGCCGCGTCAATGGTCTTCTGATCCGCGGCGGCCCGCTCCGGCGCCGGGGTCATGGGCAGCTTCAAATAATCGCAGAGGGAGGTGAAGCGATACTCGTCTAGATAGTGACGGACCCGCTCGGGCATGTGTTCCAAATTGCGGTATTGGCGCACCCGCTCCAGATAGGGCACGGCGGTCACGCGCGGCTGATCGGGATCCAACTCCCAGACATGGAAGTAAAACACCAAGGGCGCCCTTTGCTGCTTGTCCCACTGGGCGACACGCCGGCGCATAAAACCTTCAGGCAGCTGCCGGGTAAAATTGCCGCCCGAAATAGGCAGGGAATAGCCGCAGAACTTCCAAGACGAGATGGGCGCTTCCCAAATCTCATGATCCCCGGTCCGGTGCCGGTGGAGAACCCAGCGATCGGAATCGCCGGCGACGCTGCGCCCCAGGGGACGCAGGCTGGAGTCGTAGTCAAAGCCCTCCTCGGCCAGGATATCCAGGGCCCAGAGATCATCTTCCGAAAACCATCCCCGGGCGATGCGGTAACCGCGAACCGCCTGGCCGCTGGCCCGCTCGATGGCGAGACGGGAACGCACCACGTCGGCGCGGAACTCCTCCGGGCTCATTTCACTCAAGGCCCGGTGGAAATAGCCCTTGCTGGCCACCTCGTGACCCCGGCGCGCCACTTCGGCGACCACGTCGCTCATGTGGTCCGCGATCCAGCCGATGGTGAAAAAGGTCGCCGTGGCGCCCACTTCGTCCAAAAGATCCAGAGCGGCCGCGGTGTTCTGCTCGACCCGGCTTTCAAAGCGCGGCCAATAGCGTTGCGGGATCACCGACCGCAAGGGCCCGACTTGGAAATAGTCTTCCAGATTAATGGTCAGGATGTGCCGGTGGCTGGTCATTAGCCTGCTTTGAGGATTTCGCAAGATTGCGGAAGGGTTTGCCCGGAGCGCAGCACCTCGGACAAAATACCCACAATCCGAGCTGCCGCGTTACCATCGCCAAAAGGATTTTCAATCTTATTAATTTCGGCCAACCACTTTGGGTCTTGATCGATGTCGCTCAGCATTTGCGCCAGACGTGCCGGGTCGCCCCCGACCAGCTTGCCGGCGCCGCAGGCGATCACCTCGGGGCGTTCGGTGTTTTCGCGCAACACCAGCAACGGCTTGCCGAGGGTGGGCGCCTCCTCCTGCACGCCGCCTGAATCCGAGACGATCAGCCAAGCCTTTGATAACAAGTGCAGAAAGTCCGGATAAACCAGCGGGTCGATCAGATGAATCCGCGGGCCGCCGTGCAAAATCGCCTGACACTCGGCCCGCACCCGGGGATTGGGGTGCACGGGGAACACCAAAGACACATCCGGATGGCTTTCCACGAAATCCGCCAGAACTTTCATATTGCCGGCCATGACGTGGCCGAAGCTTTCCCGCCGGTGAGTGGTCAGCACCAAAAGCCGCTGCCCCTCTAGGGAATGCAGCAAAGCCTCGGTCTCGGGCGACACCGCCATATCCGCCAGAACCGATTGCATGGCGTCTACTACGGGATTGCCGGTGTGGAAAATCCACTCTTCCGCCACACCGTCGGCCATCAGGTTTTTGACGTTATCTTGGGTCGCGGCCATGTGATATTGGGTCAATTGGGTGATGAGCCGCCGGTTCATTTCCTCCGGGAAAGGACTGTAGCGGTCACCCGAGCGCAGACCGGCTTCGATATGAACCACGGGGATTTGCCGATGGTGGGCCGCCAGCGCGCCGGCCAAGGCGGAGGTGGTATCCCCTTGCACCATGATCGCATGGGGTTGAATTTGGTCGAGAATGCCGTCCAGGGCATTCAACAGGCGGGCCAGCAATTGGTCCAAGCTCTGCCCGGACCGCAAGACCCCCAGGTCATGGTCCACCTGGGTTTCGAAGTAGTCGAGCAAGGGCTGCAGCAGATCGGTGTGTTGCGCCGTGTTGATGACGATTGACTGGAATTCATTCCCGCGATGGGTCAGCTCCCGCAGGATGGGCACCATCTTTATGGCTTCCGGCCGGGTTCCGAAGATACTGACAACCCGATGGGTGGGGATTTCATTCGACATGCCCGTCACTGCAAAAAATCCTTTGTTTTCAAGATCGGAAATTGATTAACGACCAAGTTCAATAAAAAATTGCATTGACCCCCAATAACGACTTAAACATGGAGACAGAGCCAAAACATATTACAGAATCCTTCATACATAAATAACAAAATCCCGAAAATTTGTTAATATTATTTAATACTTTATTGAAAAGTATTGTTAAAAATTCACTAGCTTTCAAAATTTTTACAGTAATAATGAAATCATCGCGCACAAAAAACTGAACGAAAATTAAAATCACCAATAAAAATTGCTAGGCTTAAAAACCTAGTATAACTGGGCGAGAAATAATGAGCCTGAAGTTTGAGCCGGGAATCCCAGGAACAACAGGACTTCCAAAACAAATGCCGGCCAAATGCCCAGGCAAGCGGCCGATTGCTTCGTACTTTTCTAATATAAAAGAGAGACGTTTTTTAGGTTTCGGACTTCACAGCAAGGAGCTTGGATAACTAAGGTTATCCCCTATTCAAAGTCCTTCGAATCGATCGAAACGGCGCGAATAGCGCTCTTCAACCCCAGTTTTTAGGGCATGACACGTGCCAAGTTTCCGGCCGCAAAAATCTAAACCGTGGATCTACACCCTTGATACACAAGGCAAAGAACGGGCCACAGGGCTCGGCGATCGGAAAGCCCGTCCTCATGGTGCAATACCTCATCAAGGCCTTGGGCACCTTATCCCCGCTGTAAAGACTCATATTCAAAAATGAGCCCTCCCATATTCACCCCTAAGATGTGTTAACACGAGAACGGATTTCAGTTCGCTTTAGACCTCCGCCCGCTTCACGGTGACCTCATAACCCGGCTCTTCCGGCTCATCGTCGACCAGTTCCTCGGGAAAGCCCGGTGCCAAGAGCTGAACGCCGCAGGCATCCTCCAAGCGCTTGACGATGTTGGAGGACCAGTCGCGGCCGCCGTAGCGGTCCTGGCCGTCCTTGAAGATGTTCAGAACCAGGGGCGAAAGCTCCAACGGCACATCCAGGCGCTGGGCCAGGCCGTCGAAGAGGCTCATGTCCTTGACCACAAGGTCCATGGTGAAGTTGATGTTGCGGCTGCCGTTCAGGATCACCTGGCTTTCCGTTTCGTGAACGAAGGAATTACCGGAGGAGATGCGGATGGCCTCGAAGGTGGTGTTCAGGTCCATGCCCGCTTGCTTCGCCACCATCAAGGCTTCGCCAACGGCGGCCAAATGCACCGAAGCCAGGTAATTGGTGACCACCTTCAGCACCGAGGCGCTGCCCAGGGGCCCCACGTGCAAGATCCGCCGCCCCATGGCGGTCAGGGCCGGCAATGCCTTTTCGAAAGCGGCCCGTTCCGCGCCCGCGAAAATGGCGATGTTGCCCGTGGCCGCCCGGTGACAGCCGCCGGAAACCGGGCAATCCATGGGCGCCGCGCCCCGCGCCTGGACCAAGGCCCCCAGGCGTTTCACCTCCGCCTCGTCCGTGGTGCTCATCTCGGCCCAGACCTTACCGGCGGAAAGGCCGGCCAGGATGCCGTCCTCGGACTCGAGCACCGCGGCGGAGGCCGCCGGGCTGGGCAGACAGGTGATGATCAAATCAACATCTTCCGCCATTTGCCGGGGAGACTCGCCCCACTTGGCGCCCTGTGCCAAAAAGGGCTCGGCGACCGACCGGTCTAAATCCCGCAGGGTCAAGTCAAAACCGTTGCGCAAGAGGCTGCCCGCCAGCTTGCCGCCCACGTTGCCGAGGCCAATGAACCCGATTTTCATGACGTTTCCTCCAATTCTATGAGCCGCGCCCCGGGGCGCCGATGTTTCGGACCTTCCCCTCTTTGCCATGGAGCTGTGCCGCCGTTTTTGCTACAAATCAAGCGAAGCTTATGTGCCCTTAGACCCCATTTTATTTGTGGGAAGTCTCGACCATCAGGAGGATGATCCATGACCTATCATCTGCCGCCGCTGCCATGGTTGCGGGCTTTCGAAGCGGCCGCCCGGCACTGCAGTTTTACCGCCGCCGCCGGCGAACTGAATCTCACTCAGGCCGCGGTCAGTCATCAGGTGCGCTCCCTGGAACAACGTCTGGGATTTCCCCTATTCGACCGCCTGCCCCGTAGTCTGGCCTTGACCGACATGGGCCGGGCCTATTTG
>JANQKX010000498.1 GCA_028280915.1 Kiloniellaceae bacterium | reverse complement strand
TCTCCAGGGCCCGCACCTGGGTGGTGATGGTGGGCTGGCCCACGCGCAACACCTTGGCGGCGGCGGTAAAGCCGCCTTCCTTGGCCACGGCATGGAACGAGCGAAGCTGGGTGTACAACATGGGATCACTAGAACACTATCAATGTGTTGAGTCTATGAATTCCCCCGATGAAATTGATTTAATCAATAAATTAGGGTGGCCGGTTTCATCACTCTTGCGGGCCGGTGTCCCGGTCTATTTCCTCCTGGGTTTGCTGCGCTTGTCCCACGATCCAGTCCCGGAAGGCGGCGATGGCCGGCTCCCTGGCCCGGTCCTGACGGCAGACGAAGAAGTATTTCAACGGCGACACGAAGGGGATGCGGAACAACCGCACCAGATTGCCCCGGCTGAGCTCGTCGGACAGATGGGCGCTACGGGCCAGGGCGATGCCGTGGCCGTCCAGGGCCGCCTGGATCGCCAGGCTGGATTCCAAAAAGCGGATGCCGTGATCCAGGTGGATATCCCTGAGGCCCACGTGTTCGAACCAGTCGGCCCAGGTGGGCACCCCGCGGTCCTGGTTGCGCAGCAGCAGGGGCAGGTCCCGCAAGTCCTCCGGCCGTCGGGGCTTGCCCCAGCGGGCGATGAAGGCGGGGCTGCAAACGGGAAAGACCTGTTCGGTGAGCAGCGGGGTCATGGCCAGGCCCGGGAAACGGCGCTGGCTCAAGCGGATGGCCGCGTCGACCCGGTTGGGCCCGGCGGGCCGGCCCAGGTCCACCAAGTCTTCGCTGGCCGAGATCCACACGTCGACCCCAGGGTGCTGGACCTGAAAATCGTGCAGGCGCGGCACCAGCCACTTGGTGGCGAAAGACTGCACCGTGCTGATGCGCAAACTTTGGCGCAGCGGCGTGTTTTGATGGCGCTGCAGGGTGGTGGTGAGGTCTTCGATGAAGCGGGCCGCGATCTGGGCGAAATCCTTGCCCGCGGGGGTCAGCCGCAGGCCGCGGCCCACCCGTTCGAACAGGGGCAGGCCCCAGGCCTGCTCCAAGGCCTTGATTTGATGGCTAATGGCGCTTTGCGTGACATTGAGTTCCTGGGCGGCGGCGGTGAAGCTGAGATGCCGCGCCGCGGCCTCCAGAGCCCGCAGGGCGGAGGTGGGCGGCAGGTGCTGTGGTTTTAATCTATCCATGAGGATTGATTCATCTATTGAATGAAGAGGTTTCGTTTGATTTCCGCAAAAATTCAGGGCCTATTGGCCCGGTCGGGCGAGAATTGAGGGTAATGAGTATACAAAATTCTTCATCATTGAGCGAGGGCTTGCTCGTGATTCCTGCGGCCTTTGCCATGGGCCGAACCGACCCCGGCGCGGCGGCTGATGGCGCCTGGAGGCGCGGATAATGCCCTTATGGATCCCCATCACCGTCGCGGCGGCGTTGTTTCAGTGCATCCGCACCGGTATCCAGCGCCAGCTCAAGGCCGAGCTGAGCACCAACGGGGCGAATTTCACCCGTTATTTTTACGGCTTTCCCATCGCCATTCTGTATCTGGGCGCCTTGATGACCTTCACCAGCCTGCCTTGGCTGGTCCCCAACGGCTGGTTCCTGTTTTACTGCGCCCTGGGCGGGATCGCGCAGATCCTGGCGACCTCCTTGCTGATCTATCTCTTTAGCCTGCGCAACTTCGTGGTCGGCACCACCTATTCCAAAACCGAGGTGATCCAGACCGCCCTGGTGGGTTTTATCCTCCTGGGCGAGCCCGTGGGTCTGTGGGGGATCGTCGCCATTCTGATCAGCTTGTTCGGGGTCATTCTGCTGTCCCAGGCCAAGGTTGCCGCGGACCGGTCCTTAATGGATCTTTGCCGGCAACTGGTTTTGGGCCTGGGCGAGCCGGCCGCCCTGATCGGTCTGTTGTGCGGCGGCATGTTTGCCTTCGCCGCGGTCGGGGTGCGGGCCGCGTCCTTGTCCCTGGGCGGCGAGGGCTTTGTCATGCAGGCGGCCATGACCCTGGCCGTCATGAACACCCTGCAGACCATTATCTTGGGGATTTACTTGTGGATCCGCGAACCCGAGCAGTGGGGCGCGGTGATGCGGCAGTGGCGGCCCGGCGCCTTGGTGGGCCTGTTCAGCGTCCTGGGCTCGGCGGGTTGGTTCAGCGCCATGACCCTGCAGACCGCGGCCTACGTGCGGGCCTTGGGGCAAGTGGAGCTGGTTTTCACCTACATCACCTCCCGCTTTGTCTTCCGCGAGCGCATCAACGCCTTGGAACTGACCGGCATCTTGCTGGTGGCCGGCGGCATACTGCTGTTGTTGCTGGTGCTGTGACCGCGGATCAGCGCGGGAAATAGCGCCGGTGGCAGCGCCAGTGGCCCCAGCGGTTGTAATGGCAGCGGCGCCAGTCCGGTCCCCACCAATCGTCGTAGTATCGGGGATAATCGTGGTGCCAATGGCGCCGGCCCTCGTAGGGAGTATCGCTGGTGCACCCGGCCGAGAGGGAAACCAGGCAAAGAGCAAAAACAATCGGACGCCAGGCGGGCATGGGATCGGGACCTTTATGGGATCGGGACCTTTAAAGACGGCGGCAAGACCTTCTGATCATGTTGTTGTTCTTTGTGCCCTTATCCTCGAAGCCGATCAAGGGCGCCGGCGCCGACCTTTCCGCTGGCTATCGGCGGTGCGGGTGTAAAAGCCCGGCTCCTTGCCGGCGACCCAAGTCAGGAACAGGGCCATGTCCGGGTGGGCCTTGATGCGCTCGATGGAGTGGTAGCGCTTTTGCAGATCCCTTTCCGTGAAGAGGGAATGGATCTTGCGATGGCAGATTCGGTGCAACAGCACCGTCTCGCGGCCCTTCAGGCTCTTGGGGATCAGGTGGTGCAGGCTCCGCGCCTCGGGGGGAATGGGGCGGGCGCAGAGCGGGCAGAGAGGATCGCCGGTCATCTAAAGGATCGGGCCAGGATTTTCATAGAAGTCATCAAATGCCGGGACTAAACACCTAAAGCGGCATCAAACTAAAGCAGGCGGCGCCTGTCAATTTTGCTCGCGGGACCCAGGCCCGATCTGCTATGTGATCGGGCCTTGGATTTGGGGCAGCGTAATACCGAAGGGCAGGGAGCGCAGGTGGGCAAGCTTTTAGGAATCGATACGGGCGGGACCTATACCGATGCGGTGCTCTTCGACGAGGAGCGTGGTGTGGAGGCCTCCGCCAAGTCGCTGACGACCAAGCACGACCTGGTGATCGGCGTGCGGGGCGCGTTGGAAGGGGTGCTCGACTCGAACCATGACACACGAGGAGATCACGACATTCGCCTGGTTTCCCTCTCCACCACCTTGGCCACCAACGCCATCGTGGAGGGCCATGGGGCACCGGTCTGCCTGATCCTCATCGGCTTTCGCCATGATGCCTTGGAGCGGGGCGGTCTGGGCGAGGCCCTGGGTACGGACCCGGTGGTATTCATCTCCGGCGGCCATTCTCCCTTGGGAGACGAGCAGGCGCCCCTGGACATCGAAGCGGCCGCCGCGGCCATTCGCGAGCAGGCCCCGAAAGTCGCCGCCTTCGCGGTCGCCGGCTACTTCGCCGTGCGCAACACCCGTCATGAAACCCGCGTCCGGGACTTGGTGCGGGAGATTTCCGGCCTGCCGGTCACCTGTTCCCACGAATTGACCTCCAATCTGGACGCGCCGCGCCGCGCCCTGACGGCGGTGCTGAATGCCCGGCTGATTCCCCAGCTGCAAAGCCTCATCCTGGCGGTGCGCGGCCTGATGGACGAACGCAACATCAAGTGTCCCCTCATGGTGGTCAAGGGCGACGGCTCCCTGATCACCGACGCGGTGGCTCTGACCTGCCCGGTGGAGACCATCCTGTCCGGGCCAGCGGCCTCGGCCGTGGGTGCCCGCTATCTCTCGGGCGAGGACGACGTGGTGGTTTCGGACATCGGCGGCACCACAACCGATATCGCCTTGCTCAGTGACGGGGTGCCCTTGTTGAACCTGGAAGGCGCCTGGGTCGGCGGCTGGCGCACCATGGTGGAGGCGGTCGCGGTCTATACCTGCGGCCTGGGCGGCGACAGCGAGATACGGCTGGCCCAGGAGCGCTGGCCCCGGGGGCCGGGGCTGATCGCGGGGCCGCGCCGGGTCATGCCCTTGTCCCTGCTCATTCACGAGAACCCCTCTCTCTTGCCGGTCCTGCAACAGCAGCTGGAGCAGGATCAGCCCAGCGAGTTGGACGGCCGCTTCGGGCTGCGCTTGCGCCCCTTGGACGGATCGCCCTTGACCCGCTCGGAAGAGCGTTTGTGGCAGGCCCTGGCCGACGGCCCGGTGGCGCTGGAAAAACTTCTGCTGAGCCCGGCCATGGCGCGGCCCTTTTCCCGCCTGCTGGACCGGGGCTTGGTGATCGTCAGCGCCTTCGCGCCCAGTGACGCGGCCCACGTCCTGGGGCGGCAGTCCGGCTGGTCCCATGAGGCGGCCCGCTTGGGAGCGGAATTGCTGCTGCGCCGGGGGCAGGCCGAGGGCCGCTTGCCGGCCATGACGCTTGAGGAACTGGCGGCCTATGCCTATGAGCGGGTGGTGGTGCAATCGGCCGAGGCCATTATCTCCGCCGCTCTTGACGAGGAGCGGGAGCCCGCCTTGGAGCCGGCGGTGGACCGGGTGACCGGGCGGGCGCCCAATCTGCCCGGCCGTCGTATGGTGGAGCGCGCCTTGGCCCGGGATGCCCGGGTGGCGGTGCCCCTGTTGTCTTTCAGCGCCCGTCTGGACCGGCCTTTGGTGGCCATCGGCGCACCGGCCGCCACCTACTATCCGGCCGTGGCCGAGCGCTTGTCGACCCGGCTGGTGGTGCCGGACTTCGCCGAGGTGTCCAACGCGGTGGGGGCGGTGGCCGGCGGCATCATGCAAAGTGTCACTTGTTTGATCACCCAGCCCGAGGAAGGGCGGTTTCGGGTTCACCTGAGCGACGGGCTGAAGGA
>JANQKX010000494.1 GCA_028280915.1 Kiloniellaceae bacterium | reverse complement strand
TCGCTGGGCCAGTTCGTGCATGCGGGCGAAGGGGGATTGGCCCGGGGCCAGATCCACCGGACCGATGCGGCGCAGTCCTTCCCGGCCGAAGCGGTCCTTCAAGCTGTCCTCCAGCCAGCCGCGGGCCTGGCTCTGGCGGGTATGGTCGAGCAAGTCCTCCTGGCTTAGGAAATCGAAATGTTTGTCCAATTGGGTGATCAGGTCATCGATGCCGCTGCCCTCGCCGGCGGAGAGGGTGAGGCATTGCACCTGCCAGCTGTCGGAAGACCCGGTTGCTTGGCCCTTGCGTCCGCCCCCTTGTGCCAGGCTCAGGGCGCCCTTTAGATCGGCCAGGGTACGGCGGGCGGGCGCGCCCATGTCCGCCTTGGTGACCACGGCGATGTGGGGAATTTCCACGATGCCGGCCTTCATGAACTGCAGGGAATCGCCCGAGCCGGGCTGCACGCAAAAGACCACCGAATCGGCCACATCGGCCACGTCACATTCCGATTGGCCCACGCCCACGGTTTCGATCAAGACCCGGTCATAGACCGCGCGCATGAGTACCATGGCCGCCACGGTCAGGTCGGCCAGGCCGCCGAGGCGGTCCCGCGCGGCCATGGAGCGCACAAAAACCTTTTGATCGGCCGCATCGCCGCGCAGGCGCAGGCGATCGCCCAAGAGGGCGCCGCCGGAGCGTTTGGACGAGGGATCCACCGCGATGACCCCCACGCCGTGGCCCTGCTGGCGATAGGCGGCCACCACCCGGCCCAGCAAGGTGGATTTCCCCACGCCGGGCGGACCGGTGAAACCCACCACCTGTCCCAGGGGGTGGGCATGGGCTTCGTCCAACAGCCGGCGTACCGTATCGGATTGGCCGTGGCGTTCCAGGTCGGCCAAGGCCCGGGCCATGGCCGCCTTGCCGCCGTCTCTGAGCGCTTGCAAATTCATCCCGGTAACCAAAATTGTCCCATGGCTGCGCAGTTGGCAGGGGAAGCCTGGCCGGGTCAAGCCCCCAGATGGCTGCGCGGCGCCAAATCGGGGTTCGACAAGCCACCGCCAGCTGAGTAGGCTAGGGAAGGAAAGCGCCCCGGGCGGCCAACGACAAAAAATCAGCCAGAAAAAAGGTGCAACGGCATGGCAGGTAAACTGACGGGACTATTCGGCAAGCTGTTCGGCGGCGGCGGTGAGGCACCGGCCGAGACTGCCGAAGGGGAACGGGGCGAGGCCGAGGACTATAACGGCTTTAAGATCTATCCCGCGCCCAAACCCAGCGGCTCCCAATGGAATCTGGCCGGCTACGTGGCCAAGGAAGTGGATGGCGAGGTCAAGGAGCACTACTTCATCCGGGCCGATACCTACGCGTCCAAGGACGACGCGGTGCGCTACTCCCTGCGTAAGGGCCGCCAATTGGTGGACGAACAGGGCGCCAAGCTGTTCCTCTAGCCGGCAATGGGTGACTTTGACCTCCGAAGGTTGGCGCGCGCCGGACAGTTGGGCTGGACAGATGGGTTGGTCGGGGATAGGAAGGGCCGCTTAACACCATTCCACTGACCCCCGAGCCGAGATCACGACATGAGCGACAAAGCGAGCAAGGACGGCGGCCCAGGCGCCCCGGCAACCGCCCCCGAGGGGGAGGCGGAAGGCGCCGGCGAGGACTTCATCCGCGCCATTATCCGCGCCGATTTGGCGGCCGGGCGCGAGACCGAGATGATCACCCGCTTCCCGCCCGAGCCCAACGGCTATCTGCACATCGGGCACGCCAAGTCCATTTGCCTGAACTTCGGCGTGGCGGCGGAATTCGGCGGTCACTGCAACTTCCGCTTCGATGACACCAACCCGGTCAAGGAGGACGTGGAATACATCGATTCCATCCAGGCCGACGTGCACTGGCTGGGGTTCGATTGGGGCGAGCGCCTGCACTTCACCTCCGACTATTTCGAGCAGCTCTATGCCTGGGCCGAGCATCTGATCGAAAACGGCCATGCTTACGTGGACGACCTTTCCCCCGAGGAGATCCGGGAGTATCGGGGGACCCTGACGGAGTCGGGGCGCAACAGCCCCTTCCGGGACCGGCCGGTCGCGGAGAACCTGGATCTGTTCCGCCGCATGCGCGCCGGTGAGTTTGCCGACGGGGCGCGGGTGCTGCGGGCCAAGATCGACATGGCCTCGGGTAACATCAACCTGCGGGACCCGGTGATTTACCGCATCCTGCATGCCCATCATCCGCGCACCGGCAATGCTTGGTGCATCTATCCCACCTATGACTTCGCCCATGGCCAGTCGGACGCCATCGAGAAGGTGACCCATTCCTCGGGTGCGGCGACGCTTTCGGCACCGGCGGCCGGTTCAACACCTG
>JANQKX010000486.1 GCA_028280915.1 Kiloniellaceae bacterium | reverse complement strand
GAGCTGACCCGTGACATCGCCGCCAAGTTCAATAATGACTTCGGCAAGGAGGTGTTCCCCCTTACCGAGCCGCTGATTTTCGGCGCCGCCACCCGGGTGATGTCTCTGCGTGACGGCAGCAAGAAGATGAGCAAGTCCGATCCCTCTGACCTTAGCCGCATCAACATGACCGATGACGCGGATCAGATTCAAAAGAAGATCCGCAAGGCGACCAGTGACGCGGGCGTCTTGCCCGGGGTCGACGTTTTGACCGAGGACGGGGGGCTGGACGAGGCCTTTCGCACGGAGCGGCCCGAGGCGGCGAACCTGATCGGCATCTATGCCGCCTTGAGCGACGGCTCGCTGGCCGACGTGCTGGGCGACTTCGAGGGTAAGGGATTTGCCGAGTTCAAGTCCGCGCTCACCGACGTGGCCGTGTCCGCCCTGGGGCCCATCGGTGCCGAGATGAAGCGCTTGGTCGCCGATCCCGGCGCGGTCGACGCCATTCTGCGGGACGGCGCAGAGCGGGCCCGGGCCATCGCCGATCCCATCTTGAAGGAAGTGCAGGATACGGTCGGCTTCCTGCGGGCCTAGAGTCCCTCGCCACCAAAGGACAGCGCCTTGGGGCATCGGTCCGAGGCGCCGTACGGCGAACGCGTGGTTTAGGTTTTGCGGCCGGATCAGTGCATCCTTTTGGATGAGTCCAGGCCCTGGAGGGGTTTTTTCGCAAAATGGGCGGTTTTTGGTAAAAAATCGCCCTGAGGTGATTGGCCTTTTGACTTTTTCGGCGTAGTCTCGGCTCGAAATGGCCGGCCGATTCGACCGACTTCCTTTTTTGATATCAACGAGATGCCCAGCTTTGCCCCGGCCGTGGGACAAGGCTGTAATTTGAAGCCGATCGATTGGCCATGCAGATCTACCTGCCGATTGCCGAGATGTCCGTCAATGTCTTCCTGATTTTGGGGATGGGCGGCGCTGTTGGTTTTTTATCCGGTTTGTTTGGCGTGGGCGGCGGGTTCTTGATGACCCCCTTGCTGATCTTCATCGGCGTGCCGCCGGCGGTTGCCGTGGGCACGGAAGCCAACCAGATCGTCGCCTCCTCGGTGTCGGGTGTTTTGGCTCACTGGCGCCGGGGCAACGTGGATCTGAAAATGGGCATCGTCCTGACCGTGGGCGGTTTCATCGGTTCCTCCTTGGGTGTCTGGCTCTTTGCCTTGCTGCGCGGCCTGGGCCAGATCGACCTGGTGATCAGCCTGTGTTACGTGATTTTTCTGGGGATCGTGGGCGGTCTGATGCTGGTGGAGAGCATCCGCTCCATGCGCCGACGCAAATCGGCCACGCCTCAGCGGGGCAAGCTCCATAAGCACACCTGGGTACACGGCTTGCCGTTCAAGATGCGCTTTCACCGCTCCAAGCTCTACATCTCTGCCATCTTGCCCCTGTCGGTGGGATTTTTTGTCGGCATCCTCTCGGCCATCATGGGTGTGGGCGGCGGCTTTATCATGGTGCCGGCCATGATTTACCTGCTTGGCATGCCCACGGTGGTGGTGGTCGGGACGTCCCTGTTTCAGATCATCTTCGTGACCGCCAACGTCACCTTCCTGCAGGCCTATGCCAACCAGACCGTGGACATCTTCCTCGCCCTTTTGCTGCTGGCCGGCGCCGTGATCGGCGCCCAGTTCGGCGCCAAGGCCGGTGCCCGGCTGCACGGCGAGCAGCTGCGCGGCCTGCTGGCCATCATGGTGCTGATGGTTTGCGGCAAGCTGATGCTCGACCTGTTGATCGAGCCCAGTGATCTTTATTCCATCGGGCTGCAGCACTGATGAAACGCTGGCCGACCATAAGATTTGGCTTGGCGGCGCTGGCGGCCATCGGCTTGATGATGTCGGCGCGGGCCGATCAGCCTTTGGTGGCCGACCTTTCCGAGCACTTGGTGGGCATTACCACGGGCTTTTCTGGTGCCTCGGTCCTGTTGTTCGGCGCCATCGAGGACGAGGGAGAGGTGGCGGTGGTGGTGCGCGGCCCGGCCCGCGACCTGGTGATGCACCGTAAAAGCCGGGTTTTGGGAGTCTGGGCCAATACCAACTCCATGACCTTTCGTGCCGCGCCGGGATATTACGCGGTGGCCGCCTCGGGGCCGTTGGAGGAAATCGCCCGGCCACGGGTCCTCGCGCGCAATGAAATCGGCATTGATAATCTAAAGCTGCGCCTGCCCCTCAACTTGGCCTCGCCCAATGTGGCCAAGACCTGGCGGGATGCCCTGGTGCGCAACCAGGAGCGGGCCGGGCTGTACCACAGCGAGGTGCAGCCGGTCAGTTTTCTCGGTACGCGGCTGTTCCGCGCCCGCCTGGAGCTGCCGGCCAATGTTCCCACCGGCACCTATAAGGTCCAGGTGTTCTTGCTGAAAAACCGGCGGGTGGTCAGCGCCCAGAGTACCCCCTTGATCGTCTCTCGGGTGGGCGTGGAGGCGGAAGTATTTAATTTTGCTCACAATTATTCGGCCTATTATGGTTTGATCGCGATTGTGGTAGCATTGACCGCAGGATGGCTGGCGAACGCGGCCTTCAAGAAGAGCTAGCCGAAGCGTTTAGCCCGTCAAGACGAGTATTCCTGGTCAAAGAGTATCCCATGTCCAAACCCGCCATTTCACCTGAAGACCGCATTTTTCTGGTTATTGTCGATGACACGGAAGAAATGAGGGTTGCCCTGCGTTTCGCCTGCCGGCGGGCCTTGCATACGGGCGGCCGGGTGGCTTTGCTGTACGTGATGGAGCCGACCGATTTCCAGCATTGGGTCACGGTGGGCGACCTGATGCGCGAGGAAGCCCGCAGCGAGGGCGAGAAAGTCCTGCAAAAGTTGGCAGCCAAGGTTAACCAATTGGCGGGCAAAGTGCCCGTGCTTCATCTGCGGGAGGGCAATCGGGCAGATGAGTTGATGAAATTGCTGAAAGAGGACCCCTCCATCTCCGTCTTGGTCCTGGGCGCGGCCACGGGCAAGCGGGGGCCGGGCCCCTTGGTCTCGGCCTTGACCGGCAAGCAGTTGGGTCAGCTCCACGTGCCCATCACCCTGGTGCCCGATAGTTTGACCGACGACGAGATCGATGCCATCAGCTAGCCTGAATTGACAATAGAAGCACCGCTAGGCCGTCGCGGGCATTGATTCCGGAGCGGTCTGGGGCCAAATGGTCAAATAGTTTACATTCCCGGTGAAACTGCCCCGGTGAAACTGCCGGCGATCGGTGATCGGATCCAAGGAAAGACTCCTCACATGTTTATACAGACAGAGCAGACACCCAATCCGGCGACGTTGAAGTTCCTGCCAGGGACCCCCGTATTGCAACAGGGCACGGCCAACTTCGAAACGGCCGATTCGTCCGAGCGTTCACCGCTGGCGCAGCGGTTGTTTGCGATCGAAGGGGTGACGGGGGTTTTTCTGGGCGGCGACTTCGTCTCTGTGACAAAGGAAGACGAAAAGGAGTGGTACCTCCTGAAACCGGCGATCCTGGGCGTGATCATGGAGCATTTCACCGCCTCCCGGCCGGTGCTGCTGGACGAGGTTGAGGAGGTTGCCGCCGAGTTCGAGGCGGAAGACGAAGAGATCGTCTTGCAGATCGTCGAACTGCTCGACACCCGGGTGCGGCCGGCGGTCGCCATGGACGGCGGCGACATCGTGTTCCGCGGTTTCGATAAGGGTGTGGTCTTTCTCCACATGCAAGGGGCCTGCTCGGGCTGTCCGGCGTCGACCGCGACCTTGAAGATGGGGATCGAAAACATGCTGCGTCACTACATTCCCGAGGTGGTCGAGGTGCGCGCCGTGGTTTGAGGCTCCGCGCCGATCGATTTTTTAACCCTGCCGACTGCTCTGGAATGTTAGGACCTGCGAATGTCTAGCCAGATCCTCAGCGATGCCGATTTGGATATTCTGTTTCGAGACGCCAGAACCCACCGTCACTGGCAGCCCCGCGCGGTCAGCGACGTCATGCTGCAGGCGGTATACGACCTGGCCAAGCTGGGGCCGACCAGCGCCAACTGCTGTCCCATGCGCCTGGTTTTCGTCAAATCCCAAAAAGCCAAAGAGCGCCTCAAACCGGCCTTGGACAAGGGCAACGTGGAAAAGACCATGTCCGCGCCGGTGACCGCGATTGTGGCCTATGACATGGATTACCACAAAGTCTGGCACAGGCTCTCACCCTTCATCAGCGAAGATGTGGAGCGGGAAAGCGACGAAAAAAAGCTGATGACCGAGGTCTTACGCAACGGCAGCCTTCAGGGCGCTTATGTGATCATGGCGGCCCGCTCCCTGGGGCTGGATTGCGGCCCCATGTCCGGTTTTGACCATGACATGGTGGATCGCGCCTTTTTTGCCGAGAGCAGCTACCGGTCCAATTTCCTGGTCAACATGGGCTATGGGGACGGGGAACAGCTAAGGCCCCGGCTGCCGCGCCTCGCGTTCGACGAAGTTTGCCAGATCCAATGACCTTGAGCGCGCCAGACCTTTCCTCTTGACCGATCATCGTGACCAGCCCTCGGGACCTGTCCTTGGCATCGATGCGGCCAGCGGCGCCTGTTCCGCGGCCCTTTGGATGTCGGGTAAAGTCCTGGCGCAGCGCTACGAGGAGATGGCGCGCGGGCAATCGGAACGCCTGGTGCCCATGATCCAAGAGGTGATGGTCGAGGCCAGGGTGGCCTTTGACCAGCTGTCGGCCATCGGTGTTACCCGAGGGCCGGGCGCCTTCACCGGCGTGCGAATCGGTCTTTCCACGGCCCGGGGCCTTGGCCTTGCGTTGGGCATCCCGGTGATCGGGGTCACCTGCTTCGAGGTTTATGTGGCCGCTCTCGCTGGTGATCAACGGGCGGGGCATCCTGTGCTGGTGCTGTTGGAGGCCAAGCGCAAGGATGTTTTTGTGCAAGGCTTCGATGGTGACGGGCATCCCCTGTTTGAGCCGGCGTCCGTCCTGCCGGATGACCTGGCGGCCTTTTTGCATCGGTTCCTGCCGGAACGGCCGCGTGTGTGGCTGGGTGATGCGGCCGCGCGTGTCGCCGAAATCTGCCCGGACGCCGTGGCGGAGGCCCGGGTGTTACCGCCAGCAGATGTTCGCGCGGATGCCGCGGTGATTGCGTCCTTGGCGGCTCAGCGGTCTTTTGAGGGTGTCCCGACGGCACGACCGCTTTATCTGCGGCCACCGGATGTGACCCTGTCCCATGCCTGAGCTCGAGGAGGCCGTTCGCCTGCGCCAAGAAGCGGAGGGGACCAAAAACGGTGCTTTTGTCACCGTATCCTTGGCCCATGCTCCGGTATTGGCCGAACTGCATCGCCGGTGCTTCGAGGTTGCTGCAGAGGGGGCCGAGGCCGTCCCGGGCGAGGTCTGGGGTGGGTCGGCCTGGCGGTCCATCCTGGCCATGCCGGGGGCCCAGGGGGAGATTCTGCTCGAAGATGGTGTGCCCATCGGATTTTATATGATCCTGGTGGCCGTGGACGGGGCGGAAATTCTGGCTTTGGGCATGCTGCCGGCCTTTCGCCGGCGGAAACTGGGCCGGTGTTTGCTGCGAAGACTGGTCGCGGCATGCATCCGCTTACGGGTGCTGAAGATCACCTTGGAGGTGGCCGCCGACAATGGACCGGCGGTTGCGCTTTACACCGCAAACGGCTTTAAAACCCTGGGGCGACGGCGCGAATATTACCGCCGCGGGGATGGTTCTTCGGTCGACGCCTTGCTTCTCGGGCGGTCTGTGATGCCGGATTGTTAAGAAAAATTGCTACTTGGCGGCTTTTCAATTGAACTTTAGCAGCCGCCGATTTTTCTAGAATTTTTCTTTGTCGAGGGGCAAGAAGGCCCTGGGCTGTGGTTTTGCACTGATGCTATACAAAAAAAGTACTTTTTTATGTTCCACAGTACTGAATCTACTATTTATATACTTGCCTGCATGGATATTAATTTCTATATTGCGGGCTGCGTTTTTCAGTGAGGTAAGAAACGCCCATGAGCGAACAAGCAAAACCAAGCGAACTATTGGCCTTGACGACCAATATCGTAGCGGCACATGTGTCGAATAACTCAGTGGCGGTCGCGGATTTGCCGCTGATTATTCGGGATGTCTACGATACTTTGTCGTCGGTCGGGGGTAATGTGGAAGTCGAGGCGGAGCGTCCGACGCCGGCGGTGCCGATCAAAAAGTCGATCACGCCGGATTACATCGTGTGCCTTGAGGACGGTAAAAAGTTGAAAATGTTGAAGCGGCATTTGAAGACCGCCTACGACATGAGCCCGGAGGATTATCGGGACCGCTGGGGCCTGGCGGCCGACTATCCCATGGTGGCGCCGAACTATGCGCGGCAACGCTCCAAGTTGGCCAAGCAGATCGGATTGGGGACGCAGGCGCGGCGCAAGCGTGGCTGATACGGAGGTTTAGACAATGAACGGCGCTGGGCGAAACATGATTCGGCCAGCGCTTTCTTTGCCAGATAAATCAACCGCTTTCGCGAATTGCCGGGTTCCCGCTGGACAAATATGGTGATGTTTCGTGTCATCTTTGTTGTCTGCGCCCAAATATCAATTAAAATGAACCTATGAGCGATCGAATCGAAAAGCTTTGCAGTGAAAAGGGCCTGAAGATGACCGACCAGCGTCGGACCATCGCACGGGTTCTCTCCAGTTCCACCGATCATCCCGATGTGGAGGCGGTCTATCAGCGGGCCATGGAAGTGGACCCGCGCATTTCCATCGCAACGGTTTATCGCACCGTTAAGCTTTTTGAAGAAGCATCGATCATCGAACGTCACGATTTCGGTGACGGCCGGGCCCGTTATGAGGAAACGCCGGTCGAGCACCATGATCATTTGATCGATGTGAACACGGGGGAAGTGATCGAATTCACCAATGAACAGATCGAGCGCCTGCAAAAAGAAGTGGCCGACCAATTGGGCTATAAGCTGGTCGGGCATCGACTGGAGCTTTATGCTGTAAAAAAAGAGGCAAAAGAGACCAAGTAAGGGTTTTGCCCGATCGCCATCGGCGCGGGACCGGCGAGCATCAGCAAAGTCACATTTGCAAGAGAGTTGAAAGGTCCAGATGGCCTTAGTCCAAGAAATGCAAGACCGGGTGGTCGATGTTTCCGTCCGCGACCTGCGGATACGCTTGGCGGAAAACCCCACGGAGGTGGAAGCCTCCCAGGCTCTGCGCTATCACGTTTTTTATGATTCCACCCCCGCTAAGCCCAGCGAGGAGATGGTCCGGCTCAAACGGGATTTCGATTCCTTTGACCCTTTTTGCGACCATTTGCTGGTTTTTGACGAAACCCGTGGGGCGACGCCGGAAGCCGTGGTGGGCACCTATCGTTTGATGCGGCGCGAGAATGCGCGGCGCCGCGGCCAGTTTTACAGCAGCGATGAATTCAATATCGATCCGATTTTGAACTTTCCCGGCGAAATCATGGAGTTGGGACGCTCTTGCGTGCATGCGGACTACCGCAACGGCGCCACCATGCAGTTGCTGTGGCGGGGCATCGCCGCTTATGTTTTTCACTATGATATCGAGCTCATGTTCGGTTGCGCCAGTTTGCCCGGCACGGACCCGACGCAAATGCGCGACACGCTCGCTTATCTGCATCAGTTTCATCTGGCGCCGCCGGCGCTGCGGGCGCAGGCTCAGCCTGATCGCCATGTGCCCATGGACGTGGCCTTGGATCACGAGTTGGACGTACGCCAGGCCAAGCAAAGCTTGCCGCCCTTGTTAAAGGGCTATCTGCGTTTAGGCGGCTTTGTGGGCAACGGCGCCGTGGTGGACGCTGATTTCGGCACCACGGATGTGTGCGTGGTGGTCAAGACCGACTGGGTGACCGACAAGTATTATCGTCACTATCGGCGCGAGGACCAGGCCGGGCCCGGTTCCGCGCGCACGCCGGACCCGGGCAAACCAAAGAGTTTATGAAGCAGTGACGTCCAGCGCGATCGAGTCGAAGGGGGAAAGCGCAACCAAGGCCAGGGTCAGCGCTTCCCCAGAGTTCGGCTCGACGGCCACGGCCATCGGGCGTTTGCTGGTCTATCTTTCCCTGACCATTGTGTGCATGCCTCTGCAGGCTCTGGCCGTTTCGATGAACTGGCGGCTGCGCAAGACCCTGCCCCTTTGGTACCATGGCAAGACCTGCCGGATCTTGGGCCTGACCATTGAGACGCGCGGCACCGTGTCCAAGGTGCATCCGACCCTTTTTGTCGCCAACCACGTGTCTTATTTCGACATCGAGGTCCTGGGGGCCTTGCTGCCCGTTTCCTTCGTGGCCAAGGCCGAGGTGGCAAACTGGCCGCTCTTTGGCTGGCTGGCGAAGCTGCAGCAAACGGTTTTTGTCGAGCGTCGCGCCGGGCGGACCCGGCATGGCCGGGACGGCATGACCGCACGCATTGAGGCGGGGGACGACCTGGTCTTGTTCCCCGAGGGCACATCCGGTGACGGAAACTGGGTCTTGCCGTTTAAATCGGCGCTTTTTTCCGTTGCGGAACAATCTTTTGCCAATGGCCCCTTGCAAGTTCAGCCCGTTTCCATCACTTACACAAAATTGGATGGTTTACCCATGGGGCGTTATTTGCGCCCGCTGTTTGCCTGGTACGGCGACATGAACTTGGGTGGCCATCTTTGGCATGCCTTGAGGATGGGTTTGGTGACGGTCGAGGTCGAGTTTCATCCGCCGGTGACGATTGGGGATTTCCAGTCCCGAAAGCAGATGAGCGAGCATTGCCAGCGTCTGGTGTCGGATGGTGTTTCGGCTGCCTTGGCCGGGCGGGCCGGTACCTAGGGGCCCCGCCGTTCACCGCTACCGGGCGCACTGGCGGTCTTTATGGTGAAAAAAGTATTGAAAAAGAAACTGTTTGTTAGAACTTACGGGTGCCAAATGAACGTCTACGATTCCGATCGTATGGCGGATATCTTGGCGCCTTTGGGCTATGAGCCGACCGAACAGGTGGGTCAGGCCGACATGGTGATCTTGAATACCTGCCACATTCGTGAAAAGGCAGCAGAGAAGGTTTATTCCGAATTGGGGCGCATGCGCTCGCTTAAGGCAAATCGCAAGGCGGACGGGCAAGATATGATCCTGGCCGTGGCCGGTTGCGTCGCCCAGGCCGAAGGAGAGGAAATGCTCCGCCGGGCGCCTTATGTGGATATGGTGGTCGGCCCGCAAAGCTACCACCGCCTGCCCGAGCTGATCGCCCAGTTGTCCCGCCAGGGCAACCATGTGCTGGACACGGATTTCCCCGTCGATTCCAAGTTTGACCATTTGCCGCGCAACGATCGTGCCTCGGGCCCGGCCGCCTTTTTATCGGTGCAGGAAGGCTGTGACAGGTTCTGCACCTTTTGCGTGGTGCCTTATACCCGGGGCGCGGAGTTTTCCCGCCCGGTGGATCATATCGTGGCCGAAGCCCAGGATCTGCGCGATGGGGGCGTGCGGGAGATCACTCTGCTGGGGCAGAACGTCAATGCTTTCCATGGCCTCGGGCCCGACGGCAAGGACTGGGGCCTGGGTCGTTTGATCCGAGAGCTGGCCCGGATAGAGGGGATAGAGCGGCTGCGCTACACCACCTCCCACCCCCGTGACATGGATGACGCCTTGATTGAGGCCCATGCCGAGGTGGCGGAATTGATGCCCTACTTGCATCTGCCGGTGCAGTCGGGGTCCGATGGCATCCTGACGGCCATGAACCGGCGCCACAGCGCCGATGACTACCGGCGCATCGTGGACCGCTTGCGGCGCGCGGTGCCTGACATTGCCCTGTCGTCGGACTTTATCGTCGGCTTCCCAGGTGAAAGCGACCAGGATTTTGCCGATACCCTGCGCTTGGTCACCGAGATGAACTATGCTCAGGCCTATTCGTTCAAATATAGCGCCCGCCCGGGCACGCCGGCCGCGGTCTTGGACAATCAAGTGCCCGAAGCGGTCAAATCCGAACGCTTGGCCATGCTGCAAGAGCTGCTTAACGCCCAGCAAATGGCCTTCAATCAGGCTTGCATTGGGCGCACCTTGCCGGTTCTCTTGGAGCGCCGGGGGCGGGACGACAATCAATTGGTGGGACGGAGCCCTTATATGCAGGCCGTACATCTGTCCCTGCCGGCCGTGGCCCGTCAGCGCATGATGGGCACCATTCAACCAGTTGTCATATCCGCGGCGCATCCTAACAGCTTGTCGGGTCGAGTCGCTTTGGATGCCGCCGCCTTTGACGGGGGGGGCGGCACGGTTGGACCGAACCCGGCTTCGGTGAACGGAACTCTAGGGGGATCGGCTTGAGCAGCAGAAACCTGACCCGCAAAACCAAGGCCAATCAAAAGCCGGACTTGATTGAGTTTGAAAACTATCGCCTGCTGCCGCTCCTCTTTGGTGAACATGATCAGAACTTGGTGCGCATAGAACAGCAACTTGGGGTTACCTTGGCCTCGCGCGGCAACCACGTGCAGATTTCCGGCGAGGCGGATGCCGTCAAGGCTGCCCGTAAGACCCTGAAGGCGCTTTACGTGCGTTTGGACAAAGGCCTGGACGTGGGTGACGGAGAGGTGGACGCGGCCGTGCGCATGGCCAAGACAAAGGCCAACGGCATTGACCCCAAGGCCATTCATTCCAATGAGTTAGCCATCCCTACCCGCAAGGGGAACTTGACCCCGCGGTCGCCGGGGCAGGCCCCTTACATCAAGGCCCTGGCGGATTTTCCCATGGTCTTCGGCATTGGGCCGGCCGGTACGGGCAAGACCTATTTGGCGGTTGCCATGGCGGTGTCCCATTTGATCAGCGGCAAGGTGGAGCGTATCATTCTGTCTCGCCCGGCGGTTGAGGCTGGCGAGCGCTTGGGCTTCCTGCCCGGCGACCTCTTGGAAAAGGTCGACCCCTATTTGCGGCCCCTTTACGACGCCCTCTACGACATGCTGCCGGCCGAGCAGGTTACCGCCCGCATCGCCAGCGGGGAGATCGAGGTGGCGCCCTTGGCCTTTATGCGCGGGCGTACCCTCAGCAACGCCTACATTATTTTGGACGAGGCGCAAAATACCACGCCGGTGCAGATGAAGATGTTCCTGACCCGCCTGGGCGAAAACAGCCGCATGGTGATCACTGGGGATCTGACCCAGATCGACCTGCCAAGCGGCCAGCCTTCCGGTCTGCGGGATGCGGTTCAGGTGCTGCGCGATATCAAGGATGTGGCCTTCGTGACCTTCACCTCGGCGGATGTGGTGCGCAATTCCTTGGTGGCGCGTATAGTGCACGCCTACGATGCTCAGAAGAAAAACGACTCAGACAAAAACAAAGACGATGGCCGGTCCCGGCACGGGTCAAAAGAGCAGGGATAACCTCAAAGCGACCCGGATACCACGACCCTTCCCATGCCCGACGACCCGACAGACAGTAGTCCGCTCATCGAGATCACCATCGAGGACCCCCAATGGCTCGTCTGCCTGCCCCAGGCCGATGCCGTTGTGCGGCGTGCCGTCGCCAGTGCCCTGAGCGGCGAGGCTTTGGCGGGGAAAATCCGCTCCAGTGCGGAGGTTTCCGTCGTGCTGGCCAGTGACGAGCGGGTGCGGGAGTTGAACGGCCTTTATCGGGCCCAGGATAAGGCCACCAATGTGCTGTCCTTTCCGGCCTGCGATGGCCCGGACGACCCCAGTGAGCCCGGCTTGCCCTTGGCCGATGAAAGCCCCTATCCGCAACTGCTCGGGGACGTCATCCTGGCCCGGCAAACGGTTTGCCGCGAGGCGGACGAGCAGGACAAGGCCTTGTCGGATCACCTGTCCCATTTGGTGGTCCACGGCGTCCTGCACCTTTTCGGCTATGACCACCAAAGCGATGGGGAAGCGGAGGTGATGGAAGGCTTGGAAATGATCATCTTGCAGGACTTGGGGATCGGGAACCCCTACGTCTCATGACAACTGCACATAACCCAGGATGTCCGCAATGAGCGCCGGTTCGGCAACAAACGGCAGGTCTGCCCGTGGCAACGGGTCTAACGGCGAAGGACGGCCCAAGTCCTTTTGGCACGGATTGCGCCGTTTGTTCGGCAAAAAGTCGGGCGATGCCCAGCTTCTGGAAACCATCGAGGAAATCATCGGGGAAATCCAGGAGAGCGAAAGCGAGGATGAACTGGCCACGCCCATCGGCGACGACGAACGGATGATGCTGAGCAACATCCTAAAGCTTCGCCACTTGACGGCCTATGACGTGATGGTGCCCCGGGCCGACATTACCGCGGTGGACTTGAGCGTTTCCTTGGACGAGTTGATTGCGACCATGAGCCGGGCGGGACATTCCCGTTTGCCGGTCTATCGGGAAACCCTGGATGACGTCCTGGGTATCGTGCACATCAAGGACGTTCTGGATTTTGTAACCCAGGATAAACCCTTCGAGCTGTCCGACATCTTGCGCCGGATCCAGATTGCCGCGCCTTCCATGCGGATCTTGGACCTGCTCTTGGAGATGCGCCTGTCCCGGGTTCACATGGCCCTGGTGGTGGATGAATACGGCGGCATCGATGGGCTGCTGACGATCGAGGATTTGGTGGAAGAAATCGTTGGCGAAATCCAGGACGAGCACGACGTCCTGCAGGGCCCAAAGCTGGGCCGCCGGGACGACGGCACGGTGATTGCCGATGCGCGCGCCACCATTGAGGAATTCGAGGAGCTGGTTGGCCCGGTGTTATCCGACGAGGAGCGGGATGAAGATATCGATACCCTTGGCGGCTTGTTGTTCTATTTGGTCAGCCGGGTGCCCACGCGGGGCGAGCTGATCGAACACCCGGCAAGCGGGATCAGTTTCGAAATCCTCGAAGCCGACCCGCGCCGGGTCAAGCGGCTGCGGGTGCGGAACCTGCCCGCGACCCAGAGCGAGGACGCGACGGATGGCGAGTGACATCGCAGAGCCAGTCGAAGGGGACGGCGCCTTGTCGGGCTTGGTTGGCATGATTCGCGACCTCACCGGGTGGCGGCGCTATGCTCTGGCGCTGGTCGGTGGCGGTTTGGCGGCCTTGGCCTTGCCGCCGCTGCATTGGCTGGTGCTGTTGTGGCCGGCTTTTACCGTCCTGGTGTTGTTGCTGCGCGGCGCGGGCGGCCCGTTGAAGGCGTTTTGGGTCTCCGGCGCTTTTGGTTTCGGTTTCTTCGCTCTCGGGCTCTATTGGGTCGGCATCGCCTTTTTGGTGGATGTGGACCGTTTCGGTTTTGTCATGCCCTTTGCCGTTGCGGGCCTTGCGGCCGGGATGGCGGTGTTCACCGGGCTCACCGGATTGGTGGTTTATCTGAGCCGCACTCGGGGTTTGGCACAGGTCTTGATGCTGGCCGCGGCTTGGGTGTTTTTTGAATGGCTGCGCTCGTGGATCTTCACGGGCTTTCCGTGGAACCTGATGGGCACGGTGTGGTCGCCCTGGCCGGGAATGCTGCAGATCGTCTCAGTGACCGGCGTGTGGGGACTGTCTTTGATCACGGTCGCCGCCGCGGCCGCTCCGGCGGCCTGGTTCGAGGCCAACGGCCCGACCGGGCTGCGGCGGGGCCTGGTCGGCCTCTTGGTGCTGTCGCCGGCGCTGGTTTGGCTCGGCGGCGACCTGCGCTTGGCGTCGGCCCCGCCTCTTGACGGTAACATGGTGCCCGACACCACCCTTCGGCTGGTACAGCCCGCCATCGAACAATCCACCAAATGGGACCCCGACTTGCGGCGCAAACACCTATTGGACCAAATGCGCCTTAGCCGGGCGCCCGGGTTTGAAAAGGTCAGCCATCTGATTTGGTCCGAAACCGCGGTTCCCTTTTACCTTTCCTCCGATGATGGCTTGAAGCAGGCCCTCTCGACCATTATCCCGGAAGGCGGTTTCTTGGTGGCGGGGGCGCTGCGCCAAGGCGGGACGGGGGATGGCCCCTACAACAGTCTGCACGTGCTCGACGGCCAAGGAGAAATCAGAGCCACCTATGACAAGTTTCACCTGGTGCCTTTTGGCGAGTACGCGCCCTTTCGCGATATACTGGACTTCGAAAAACTGACCGCCGGCAGCACCGATTTCCGGTCCGGGCCGGGGCTCCAGACCCTGCAAGTCCCGGGCTTGCCGGCCTTTAGTCCGCTCATCTGTTACGAGGTCATCTTTCCCGGCAATGTAATCGCCGGCGGTGCGACCAGACCGGCATTCATCCTCAACGTGACCAATGATGCCTGGTTCGGCATGTCTTCCGGACCTTATCAGCATTACGCCAACGCCAGGTTGCGGGCGGCGGAAGAGGGCCTGCCCCTCGTTAGGTCGGCGAACAACGGCATTTCCGCGGTGATCGATGGTTATGGCCGGGAAGTTGCCGTTCTTGGTTTAGGCGAAACCGGTATTTTGGATTCGCCGCTTCCCAAACCCCTTGACCGCATAACTTTGTATGCAACTACCGGAAACTCTATTTCTTTGGTGTTGCTTCTTTTCGTGGTTTTTCTTTCCCTCTTTTTGCGGCATTTCCGTATTTAAATATCCTTTGGTTGTGAGGTCTTATAAATGAATTGACTGCATACGGTCGTATGTTTAGATAATGCCCCTTGCGTCCGGCGGTTTCACGCTAGGTCAAAGGACAGTCAGCGAGGTCGAAATGGCGAGGGGAAGTGGTATCGGGGGAGGTCGCGGCATTGGCGGTCCCAATCCAGTGGATATTCATGTGGGCAGCCGTGTCCGTTTGCGCCGAACGCTTCTGGGGTTAAGCCAGGAAAAACTCGGCGAAGCCATCGGGCTAACCTTCCAGCAAATCCAAAAATATGAACGGGGTGCCAATCGTATTGGTTGTAGCCGTCTGTTCGATCTTTCCCGTGTGCTGGACGTTCCGGTTGAGTACTTTTTTGATGACATGCCCGAAGAGGCGGCGGCCAGTTCGCCGGCCCGGCGTGTCGGTGGCTGGTCCGATCAGGATCAAGCGGAGTTCGAATACGAACGCGACCCCATGGCCAAGCGCGAAACCTTGGAATTGGTGCGGGCCTATTACAAGATCACCGATGAAAATGTGCGTAAGCAGCTTTTTGAGCTGACCAAGGCATTGGGGGCCTTTCAAGAGGCACAGAATTAGGCTTTTCATCTATATTCGATAGGCCGCCCCTCATTTTCCGGTGCCTTTTAGGGTGCATCCGATCAATTCCCCTTGAGCGGCAATTTTAAAGATTGCAACATGGCGCGGTTTGGGCGCTGGTGCCGATTGGTGCGGGTCTACAGCCCTAACCGATTGGTCTCAGGGTCGCAAATGCGGCATAAGTGTTGAACTAGCAGCCATTGAGATGGTAAAGCGCGCCAGGTGAGGGTGCTTCAGGCGACCCTCTCGCCTTAGGGCGGATATCATCACCAAAGGGCAATTTTTTCGAGGAGACGTGCAGGTGCGCAGGGGCAAATATCTTTTTACCAGTGAATCCGTTTCCGAAGGCCACCCTGACAAAGTTTGCGACCGGGTATCAGACACGGTGGTCGATGCCTATTTGGCGGCGGACGGACAATCCCGCGTGGCTGTGGAGACCTTGGCGACCACGAACCGGATCGTTCTGGCGGGCGAAGTCCGCGGGCCCTCTTCGGTTGATGCCCCGCTGATCGAGTCCCTGGCCCGGGCCGCCGTCAAGGATATCGGCTATGCGCAAGACGGCTTCCACTGGGAAAACATGGCCGTGGAAAACTATATCCATGAGCAGTCCATCGATATTGCCCGTGGGGTGGATGCCAGCGGCAATAAGGACGAGGGGGCCGGCGATCAAGGCATCATGTTCGGCTTCGCGTGCCGTGAAACCACGGCCCTCATGCCGGCGCCGATCCATTTGTCCCACCAGATTTTGCGCTCCCTGGCTGAAGCCCGCCGCTCCGGCGCGGAACCCGGATTGGGGCCCGACGCCAAGAGCCAGGTAACCCTCGAATACGAAGACGGGAAGCCGCAGCGGGCCACCTCGGTGGTGGTCTCCACCCAACACGCCGAGGATATGGATCAGGATCAGATCAAGGAGATCGTCCGGTCTCATGTGATCGCGGCTCTGCCCGAGGGTTGGATGTGCCCGGAGTCCGAATTCTACGTCAATCCCACCGGCCGTTTTGTCATCGGCGGCCCCGACGGGGACGCGGGCCTGACCGGGCGGAAGATCATCGTGGACACCTATGGCGGCGCCTCGCCCCATGGCGGTGGCGCCTTTTCCGGCAAAGACCCGACCAAGGTGGACCGCTCGGCGGCCTACGCGGCGCGCTATCTAGCCAAAAACGTGGTCGCGGCCGAGCTGGCCGAGCGCTGCATCATCCAATTGTCCTATGCGATCGGCGTTTCCAAACCCCTTTCGGTCTACGTGAACTGCGATGGCACCGCCCAGGCGGATGAAGACAAAATCGCCCAGGCGTTGCAAGAACGCATGGACCTTTCCCCGCGGGGGATCCGCGAGCACCTCGACCTGTCCCGGCCGATATATGCCAGGACGGCCGCCTATGGGCATTTCGGCCGCGAGCCCGATGCCGACGGAGGCTTTTCCTGGGAAAAAACCGATCTGGTAGGGGATCTTTTGTCCCTGGTGAATGGCTAGTCATTTTGTTTGGATGACCTTGACGGTGTTTAGCTGGCTGGCCATTCGGGTTTAGTCCCGGGTCTGCGGGGTGCGGCCCCATGAACGACATGAAAAAAGACGGGCAACGCCCACGCCGGAAGCTTTACGGGCGCCGGCAGGGGCGGCCGTTGCGGCCCAGCATGACCCGCTTGCTGGCCGAGCGCTTGCCGGAGATGGGCATCGACCTGCCGGCCGAAGGTCAAGAGCTGGCGATTGCCGATCTGTTGCCGCCGGACCGGCCGGAAATTTGGCTCGAAATCGGATTTGGTGGCGGGGAACATCTGGTCGCGCAGGCCGAGCAGATCGAGCGGTCGGGGCGGCCCGTTGCCTTGTTGGGCGCCGAGTACTTCAAAAACGGTGTGGCCAAACTGCTGCGCGGGCTGGAGCCTTTGCATCGGAACGACGGCGACGGGGTCCCTTGGATACGGCTTTTCGTGGGGGATGGCCGGGATCTCTTGGCTGCCTTGCCGGCGCAGAGCCTCAGCCGTGTTTTCATCTTGTTTCCCGATCCCTGGCCCAAGGCGCGGCATCACAAAAGGCGGCTAATCCAGGATCGGATGATTGATCAATTGGCCCGGGTGTTGAAGGACGGCGCGCTGCTGCGTATCGCCACGGACGATCCGGATTATCTGATTTGGATTATGGCGCGGATGATGCGCCGCGGTGACTTCGATTGGCTGGCGGAGACGGCTGCCGACTGGCGCGAGCGGCCCGATGATTGGCCCGCCACCCGTTATGAGGAGAAAGCCCGGGCCGCCGGCCGGGTATGCTCTTTCTTGACATTTCGACGGGTGACGGCGGCTTAAAGGCACAGATCGGGCGACTCAATCGGGCTTGTTTGGCCTACTGGACGCGGTTGAACCTGCAGCCGGGTCAATCTTCGGACCTGAAAGACCCGAAGGCGGGGAAACGGTCTGGAATTGGCCCCAAGGCGGGGCTGAGAGGCCAGAAAACCCTTGCGGCCAAGGATCGAGCGGCGTAAGTTGCGCCAACCTTATGGTTTGACGTGTTGATCGAGAGTTAACATGTCGGGCTGCCGAACGGTGGGCCTCTGGCCCACTTTTTTATTGCGTGGTTATAGACTCTTTCTGAATTGGGGTGACCGGATTGGCTGAGACCTGTGATAGGTCAGCGGCGCCTCTTGCCAAAACCAGTTTTGGCAAGGCAGCCGAAGTGGAAAAACTGATTGCGCCGGCCGTGGAGGCCTTGGGCTACGATATCGTGCGCGTGGCGTTTTCCGACGGCGATCGGGCGGTCTTGCAAATCATGGCGGAGCGTAAAACTGACGGTGGCATGTCGGTCGATGACTGTGCCGAGGTCAGCCGGACGGTCGCGGCAATCCTGGATGTGGAAGACCCTATTTCGGGGCCCTATAACTTGGAGGTGAGTTCCCCGGGATTGGACCGGCCCCTGACCCGCCTGGCGGATTTCGATCGCTTCGCCAACTTTGAGGCCAAGGTGGAGGTCGGCACGCCCATAGACGGCCGGCGCCGTTTCGCCGGACGCCTGCGCGGCGTGGCCGGACAAGACATTATTTTGGAAGGCGAGGGCGAGCGGTGGCAGCTGCCCTTTGCCGACGTAACCAAAGCCAAGCTTCGGCTGACCGACGAATTGATTGCGGCAAGCCAAGCTTCCAGAGCAACGAGCGCCAACGACGCTTAATCAGGACTGACCGAGCATGGATACACACAGTCTTTCGCGGACCGAGCTTCTCCAGGTGGCTGATGCGGTTGCGCGGGAAAAATCGATCGAACGGGACGAGGTCTTGGAGGCGATGGAGCAGGCCATTTCAAAGGCCGGCCGCGCCAAATACGGGCACGAGCACGACATACGCGCCGAAATCGACCGCAAAACCGGCGAGGTGCGCCTGCGTCGCTATCGGGAAGTTATCGACGAGATCGAAAACGAGTTTACCCAGATTCGCACCGTGGATGCCAAGGTGGCCAATGCGGAGATCGAGCCGGGGGAATTCGTGGTCGAGGAGCTGCCGCCCATCGATCTGGGGCGCATTGCGGCGCAAACTGCCAAGCAGGTGATCGTGCAAAAAGTGCGCGAGGCCGAACGCAAGCGCCAGTACGAGGAATACAAGGACCGGGTGGGCGAAATCGTCAACGGTATCGTCAAGCGTAACGAATTCGGCAACGTCACCATCGATCTGGGGCGGGCCGAGACTATGATGCGCCGGGACGAAACCCTGCCGCGGGAATCCTTCCGCACGGGCGATCGGGTGCGGGCCTACATTTATGATGTGCGTGAGGAACCCCGTGGGCCGCAAATTTTTGTATCGCGCACCCATCCTCAATTCATGGCCAAGCTTTTCGCCCAGGAAGTGCCGGAAATCTATGACGGCATCATTGAGCTGAAGGCGGTGGCGCGGGACCCGGGCAGCCGGGCCAAGATCGCGGTGCTGTCCCATGACAGTTCGATCGATCCCGTGGGCGCTTGCGTGGGCATGCGCGGCTCACGGGTACAGGCCGTGGTGAGCGAGCTGCAAGGGGAAAAAATCGACATCATTCCCTGGTCCCAGGACACGGCCACGTTTGTTGTGAATGCCCTGGCGCCGGCCGAGGTCAGCAAGGTGGTGCTGGACGAGGATCAAAAGCGCATTGAGGTGGTGGTGCCGGACGATCAGTTGTCCCTCGCCATCGGGCGGCGCGGCCAAAACGTGCGCTTGGCGTCCAGCCTCAGCGGATTTGACATCGACATCATGACCGAAGAGGAAGAGTCCCGGCGCCGCCAGGAAGAGCTCAAGTCCCGCTCGCAGATGTTCATGGACGCCTTGGACGTGGACGATGTCATCGCCCACCTCTTGGTGGCCGAGGGTTTCACCAATGTGGAACAGGTCGGCTTCGTGCCGATCGAGGAGCTGGCCGAGATCGAAGGCTTCGACGAGGAAGTAGCGGAAGAACTGCGCATGCGGGCCCGCACCTTCTTGGAGGAGCAAAATCGCGCCAACGAAGACCGGCGCCGTGAACTTGGTGTGAGCGACGAACTGTCTGCCCTGCCCGGATTGAATTCGGCCCAACTGGTCAAGCTGGGCGAGAGCGAGGTGCGCAGCCTGGATGATCTGGGCGATTTGGCCAGTGACGAACTCATTGAGATGCTCGGTGATTTGGCCATGGACATGGAAGCGGCCAATAACTTGATCATGGCGGCGCGGGCCCATTGGTTCGAGGATGAGGACGATGGTGATGGCGCGGCCGCGGACCTGACGCCGGGCGAAGAGGCCGAGGCGCCGTCGCAGCCCAGCGAGCCGGCTTAACTTTTTGGGAAATTGAGCCTATATGGAGTTAAACCCGCCAACAGCCCAAAACCGGCAGGCCAGCCACCAAGCCATGCGCCGTTGCCTGGCCAGCTCGGTCGTGCGGCCGAAGGACGAGTTGTTGCGCTTCGTGGTGGGTCCTGATGGTGAGATTGTCCCTGATCTGGCGGCTGAGTTGCCGGGGCGGGGTCTTTGGGTGACGCCCGAACGGGATCTTCTCGAAAGGGCTTGCGCCAAAAACCTGTTTGCCCGGGCGGCCAAGGCGCCCGTGCGAGTGCCGCCGGACTTGCCGGACAGGGTTGAGGGATTGTGGTTGAAGTGGTGCATGGCTGATTTGAGCCTGGCCAAAAGGTCCGGACAATTGACATCCGGATTTGAGAAGGTTAGGGCCTGGTTGTCTCAGCGCCAGGTTGGGGTATTGTGTCAGGCCGTCGACGGCGCGGAGGATGGCCGAGTCAAACTGCGGCGTTTGGCCTTGGCGGCAAATCCCCGGTGCCGGGTTGTCGAGGTCTTGGCCAGTGATGAGATGGGCCGCGCCCTGGGTGCGGAGCCCCGTGTTCACGTGGCGATCCAAGCCGGCCCTTTGGCCGACCGGCTGGTTCGCGACGCTGCCCGCTTGGTGGACCTGCGGCCGAAAGGTCACGGGGTGGCGGACCAAACGACGGATCAGATTAGCAAAGCTCAAAGACGAGCGGGTGCGGGATAAGAGATGACGACGAGTAACGAGAAAGAAGCCCGAAAGCCGCTGAAGCTGCGGCGGCCTGGAAAGCTTGAGCTGAAAAAGACCGTGGAAACCGGTCAGGTTCGGCAAAGCTTCAGTCATGGCCGCACCAAGTCCGTGATGGTGGAAGTGAAGCGCAGCCGCACTTTTGAGCGGGGCGCTTCTGGCCGCATGAAGGAAGTGACCGGCGAGCGGCCGATCGAGGAAGCGCCTGAGGTGGCGGCACCCACGGTGGTGGCGGCTGCGCCGGAAGCGCGCCCTGCGCCGACTGAAAAGTCAAGCTTATCGGCGAAAGAGCGGGCGAGCCGCATGCGGGCCTTGGAGGTTTCCAAGGAAGAAGCCGTCTTGCGGCAACAGCGCGAGGCCGAGGAAGCCGCGCTGCGCGCCGAAGAAGAAGCCCGCCGTCTGGCGGAAGAATCCGAGCGGAAAGCCCGCGAAGAAGCAGAGGCCAAACGCCTGGAGGAAGAGCGTCACGCTGCTGAAGCGGCGGCTGCGGCGAAAGCGGTTGAGGAAGCCGTGGACCAGGGGGCCAGCGTGCCCGAGCCCGCGGCGCCTCAGGCCGCGCCGAGCCCGGCGCCCACACCGGTCGCGCCCAAGCCGGCGGCCACCCCTTCGGAAGGGGAGGGAGGCCAGGCCGACGACACTTTTGGCGGCCGGGTCAAGCGGAAGGGTGCTGCCGCGCCCAAGCCTGCCACTCCAGGACGGCGGGACGATCAGCGCCGGCGCTCCGGCAAACTGACCATCAGCCAGGCCCTGGAAGCGGGCGAGGGCGGCCGGCAGCGGTCCCTGGCATCGGTCAAGCGGCGCCGGGAAAAGCAGCTTCGCGCCTTGAAAAATCAAGGACACCAGCCGCCGCAAAAAGTGGTGCGGGATGTTGTGGTGCCCGAGGTCATCACGGTGCAGGAACTGGCGAGCCGCATGGCCACGCGAACCGTGGATGTGGTGAAGGCCCTGATGGGTATGGGCGTGATGGCCACGGCCAACCAGAATATCGACGCGGATACCGCCGGACTCGTCGTCGGGGGGTTTGGCCACAAGGTGAAACGGATCTC
>JANQKX010000467.1 GCA_028280915.1 Kiloniellaceae bacterium | reverse complement strand
CCCGGCGCCTTGGCGACCACGGGGCAGCCGGTGCGCTCGCCCCAAATCTTCAGCTGCTCGATGGCCGCGGCGCGGAAGGTGTCCCCGGCGGCCAGGCGGACGCTGGCGCCCTCGGCCCGGAAACGGGCCGCCAGTTTGGCGATGGTGGTGGTCTTGCCGCTGCCGTTGACACCCACGACCAAAACGATCTGGGGCTTCAGGCCCGGGTTCCGCTCCAAGGGCTGGGCGACGGGCTGCAGGATACTTGCAATGTCATCGGCCAGGGCGCCCTTGACCTCCTCGGGGCTCACCGTTTTGTTGAAGCGGGTCTTGGCCAGGTTGGCGGTCAGCTTGGCTGCCGTGCCGGCACCCAGGTCGGAGAGGATCAGCAGTTCCTCCAATTCCTCCAGGGCCTCGTCGTCCAGCTTGCGCTTGGTGAAGATCCCGGCGATCCCCGACCCCAATTTGCTGGAGGACCGGCTGAGACCGGCCTTGAGGCGGGAAAACCAGCCGCCCGATTTTGCGGGTGTTTCACTCACGCGGCGTTCTCCCGTGACCCTGAAGGGGCTTTTCCGTGTTCCGGCAGGGGCGCGCCGATCAGGCTGTCGTCCGCCACGCCGGTTATGATGGCCGGCTGAATGCTGCCCACGGCATCCGAGTCCAGCCGGACCGGCGCGAAATGGGCACTGCGGCCCAGACCCGGCTTTTCCACCAAAACCTGGGCCTGCTGGCCCACTTGGGCCGTCAAGAAGCGGTGCAGTTGGCGCTGGCCAAGGTCGCGCAGGCGAGCGGCCCGCTCCTTGCGCAGGGCCGGGGGCACGGCCGGCATGCGGGCCGCCGGCGTCCCGGGTCGTTCGGAATAGGGGAAGACGTGCAGATAGGTGAGGTCGGTTTCCCGCACCAGATCCAGGGAGTTTTGAAACATGGCCTCGGTTTCGGTGGGAAAGCCGGCGATCAGGTCGGCGCCGAAGACCACATCGGGCCGGGCCGCCCGCACGGCCGCCACCAGTCGCAGGGCATCGGCGCGCAGATGGCGCCGCTTCATGCGCTTCAGGATAAGGTCGTCGCCCGCCTGCAGGGAAAGGTGCAGGTGGGGCATGAGGCGCGGCTCCTCGGCCAGCAGCCGGTAAAGGTCCGGGTCGATTTCCACCGCATCCAGGGACGACAGGCGCAGGCGGGGCAGCTCGGGCACCAGGGCCAGGAGCCGGCGCATCATCTGTCCCAAGCTGGGCTTGCCCGGCAGGTCGCCGCCGTAACTGGTGATGTCCACCCCGGTCAGCACCACCTCGTTAATGCCCTGGGCGCAGAGGCGCCGCACCTGATCGACGACGGCGCCCATGGGCACCGAACGGCTGTTGCCCCGGCCGAAGGGGATGATACAAAAGGTGCAACGGTGGTCGCAGCCCTGCTGCACCTGAACAAAAGCCCGGCTGCGGTCGTGAAAGCCGTCGATCATATGGGGCGCCGTTTCCGTCACCTCCATGATGTCGTTGACCCGCACCGGCTCGGGATGCGCGGCGAAGTTAAACGACTCGGCGACCATCTTTTCTTCATTGCCCAGTACGTGGTTGACCTCGGGCATGGCTGAAAAGCGGGCCGGGTCGATTTGGGCGGCACAGCCGGTGACGATGATCTTGGCGCCCGGCCGCTGCCGGCGCAGCCGGCGGATCGCCTGGCGGGCCTGCCGTTCCGCCTCGGCGGTGACCGCGCAGGTGTTCACGATCACCGCGTCGCTGAGGCCGGCGGCGCGGGCGTTTTCCTGGATGACGGCGGATTCATAGCTGTTCAGCCGGCAGCCGAAGGTCACCACCTCCAAAGTGTCGTCGCGGGCGCTCATAGGGCGATGGACCCGGTAAAGGAGGTGGCGGCCGGGCCGGCCATGAGCACGTGGTTGTCGGCTTCCCGCCAAAAGATGTCCAGCCGACCGCCGTCCAGGTCCACGGCCACCTGCCGGCCGGTCAGGCCGCGCCGGTGGGCCGCGGCGGCTGAGGCGCAGGCCCCGGTGCCGCAGGCGCGGGTAATGCCCACGCCCCGCTCCCACACCCTTAGGCGCAGCTGGTCCGGGCCGGTCACGGTGGCCACGTTGATGTTGGCCCGTTGGGGAAAGAGGGGATGGTGCTCCAACTGGGGGCCAAGCGTTTCCAGGTCGATGGCCGTACAGTCGTCGACAAAAAACACCGCATGGGGGTTGCCGATGTTGTTGGCGACCGGGTCCGACAGGGGGCCGAGGGCCAAATCCAGGTGCAGGGTATCCTGCTCTTGAGCTAGGGGAACCGCCCGCCAAGCGGTGCCCACCGGCCCCATGTCGACGCTGACCCGGCCGGCGCCCGCGTCTTGCGCGGCCAGCAGGCCCACCACGGATTCGATGGTGATGTCACGGCCCTTTTCCGCCATGACCAGGCGGGCCACGCAGCGGGCCGCGTTGCCGCAGGCCTCCACCTCGCCGCCGTCCGCGTTGCGGATGCGCATGAACACGTCCGCCGCCGGATCCTGGGGCAGCTCCAAAACGATCAACTGGTCGCAGCCCACCCCGGTCTTGCGGTCGGCAATCGCCCGCGCGCCCTCGTCGCCGAGGGGCAGGGGCTCGGCGCGGGCGTCGAAGATGACAAAATCGTTGCCGAGTCCGTGCATCTTTATGAAGGCGCGCTGCGCCATGGCAATCCTGCTCGTTTCCGTTGCGCGTTTCTATCGCTCGCCTTTTCCCGGGGCGATGGGCGCAAGAAACCATCACCGGATATCAGCGTCAATGGCTTAAATGTGGTGACTAAGCGCCCGTTTTGTGAGGCCTATTTTACCACCAGATCCAGCGGTGCCTGGCTCAGGGGCTCGCACCCATCGGCCGTGACCAGGACGCTGTGCCCCAGGGACATGGCCTGGCCGGCCTCGCTGTCCATCAGGATCATGTGCAGGAAGAACACCCCGCTTTCCGACATGAGCCACTCGTTGCCGTGGTAGAACATGGGGAAATCCACCCAGATGGGGTTATAGACCGCGCCCATGCCATAGCCGCAGGCGTTCAGCCGGGCGTGGCGGAAGCCGTGGGCATCCATGACCCGGGCATAGGCGCCGAAGACGTCCCCCATGGGCTGGCCCGGCTTGATCGCCGCCTCGCAGGCCGCCAGGGCCTCAAGGCAGGCGGCGTACATGGCCTTTTGGTGGTCGTTGGCCGTGCCGACCAAAAGGGTGCGCATCATGGCCGCGTGGTAGCGCCGATAGGCGCCTGCGAATTCCAAGGTCAGTTGATCCTGCGGCTCCAGGTGGCGCCGGCCGGTGAAATAGCGGCACAGCAAGGCGCCGTTGCCCGATCCGATGATGAATTCGTTGCCGGCGTAGTCGCCGCCGCCCCGGAACACGGCCCCTTGCATGGCGGCCAGGATATCCCCTTCGAAGGCCCCGGCCCGGGTCAGGGAAACCGCTTCCTCAAGGGCCTGATCGGCCAGTTTGGCGGCTTCCCGGTGGTAGGCGATTTCCTGGGGGCTTTTGATCCGGCGCAGCAGGGTCACCAGGTCCGAGGCGTCCTCCAGCTGGCAAAAGCCGTCCAAGGCCGTCTCCACCAGGCGCCAGGACTTGGCGGTCAGGCCATAGCTGTCCATTTCGATGCCCAGCCGCTTGCCCCGGCAGCCGTGGCTTTCCAGCATGTCCTTCAGGTCGTGGCCCGGGTTCATGCCCGCCCGGTCGACCCAAATGCGGATGTCCTCGATGTCTGAGGTTTGCTGGGCCTGGCGCAGGTCCGGCAGGCGGGTCAGCAGGGTCACTTCCCCGTCGGCCCCCAGGTAAAGGCACTGAAACAGGGCAAAGCCGAAGGTATCGTAGCCGGTCAGGTAGTACATGGACTCCTGTTTGAACATCAAGAGGCCGTCCAGGCCGCGGGCGGTCATGGCCTCTTGCGCGGCTTGGCGGCGCGCGGTCATTTCATCTTGGGAGAAGTGAAGGGGCATCGCATTTTCCTTAAGGTTTTCCCCTCCTTATCTCAATCCATATCGGGATACGAGAAAAAAGCAGGCACTACTGATCTATTCCTTGACGGCGGGGCATCGGGTGCCTAGGTTCCCGGCATCACGCCAGGGATACCCAAGGCACGCCTCGGCCCGATTGTCGAGGTTCCGCCAGTCCGCGAGTTTCGCGCACTGGCGTTTCTTGCGTTGGCCTTCATGTGGTCGGAAAATGGGGTTGCCTAAAAATGGGGTGATCGAAAAACGGGTGAAGTGACTCATGTTTGACAGTCTGCAAGACCGCCTCGGCGATGTTTTCGGCAAGCTGACCCGCCGCGGGGCGCTCAGCGAAAGCGACGTGACCGCCGCCCTGCGGGAGGTGCGCTTGGCCTTGCTCGAGGCCGACGTGGCGCTGCCCGTGGTCAAGGATTTCATCAACGGGGTGAAGGAAAAGGCGGTCGGTGCCGAGGTGCTGCGCTCGGTGACGCCGGGCCAGCAGGTCATCAAGATCGTCCATGATCACCTGGTCGAGATGCTGGGCGCCGAGGCGGTGCCCCTGGCCCTGGATGTGACGCCGCCCGCGGTGGTCATGCTGGTGGGTCTTCAGGGGTCGGGTAAAACCACCTCCTGCGCCAAGATTTCCCGCCGCCTGGTGGAGCGAGGCAAAAAGAAGGTCATGATGGCCTCGCTGGACGTGCAGCGTCCGGCGGCCCAGGAACAGCTGCGGGTGCTGGGCGAACAGGCCGGGGTGCGCACCCTGCCCATCGTGCGCGGGGAAACGCCGGTCAAAATCGCCAAGCGCGCCCTGCAAATGGGGGCGCTGGAAGGCTTTGACGTGGTCATGCTGGACACCGCCGGGCGCCTGGCCATCGACGAGGAACTCATGGCCGAGGTGGCGGCCGTGCGGGACGCGGCCAAGCCCAGCGAGACCTTGCTGGTGGCCGACGCCATGACCGGCCAGGACGCGGTCAACGTGGCCGGCGCCTTTCACGAGAAAATCGGCCTTTCCGGTATCGTCCTGACCCGGGTGGACGGTGATGCCCGGGGCGGCGCGGCGTTGTCCATGCGGGCGGTGACTGGCTGTCCCATCAAGCTTCTGGGCGTGGGCGAAAAGCTGGACCAGCTTGAGGACTTTCACCCCAGCCGGGTCGCCTCGCGCATCCTGGGCATGGGCGACGTGGTGTCCTTGGTGGAAAAGGCCCAGGAAACCCTGGAGGCGGATGAGGCCGAAAAGCTCGCCAAGAAAATCCAGAAGGGCAAGTTTGACCTGAACGACATGGCCACCCAGCTCAAGCAAATGCAAAAGATGGGCGGCTTGTCTAGCTTGATGGGCATGCTGCCCGGGCTGTCGAACGCCCAGATGCAGCAGGTCAAGAAAGCCAAGATGGATGACGGCATGGTGAAGCGCCAATTGGCCATGCTGTCCTCCATGACCGATAAGGAGCGCCAGCGCCCCGAGCTGATCAAGGCCTCGCGCAAGCAACGCATCGCCCGGGGCTCCGGCACCTCCGTGCAGGACGTGAACAAGCTTTTGAAGCAGTTCACCGAAGCCAGCAAAATGATGAAGAAAGTCAATAAGCTGGGCAAAAAGGGCATGATGCGCGGCGGCATGGCCGGTCTGCTGCCCTCCGGCGGCGGCATGCCGGGATTCGGCCCCAAGGGAGGGCGCCGCTGATGCTCAGTCATTTCATGCTCGGCACCAATGATCTGCCGGCGGCGACGGCCTTTTACGATGAGATCCTGGCCCCGCTGGCGCTGACCCGGGTCTATAAGGACGATGACTCGGCCGCCTATGCGCCCGCGCCCGATGAATCCGGCCCGCGCTTTTGGATTTGCCGGCCTTATGACAACAACCCGGCCTCCGTGGGCAACGGCACCCATGTGGCCTTTCTGGCCCCCAGCCGGGCGGCCGTGAACGCGTTTTACGACACCGCCCTACGGTTGGGCGGCACCGACGAGGGGACGCCCGGCCCGCGCCCCCAATACAGCGAGACCTACTACGGGGCCTATGTGCGGGACCTGGACGGCAACAAGATCCAGGCCGTTTGTTACAAAGCCGAGTAGCGGGTCAGATTACCGAACTTAAGTGTTAACCCATTGAAAGAGTGAGAAGAATATGTCCTTGAAAATCCGTTTGGCCCGTGGCGGCGCCAAGAAGCGCCCGTTCTACCGGATCGTGATCGCCGACGTGCGCAGCCCCCGTGACGGCCGTTTCATCGAAAAGATCGGCACCTTCGATCCCATGGTGGCGAAGGACCATCCCGAGCGCCTGCGCTTGGACCTGGAACGGGCCAAGCACTGGGTTTCCGTGGGCGCCAAGCCCACCGACCGGGTCGCCCGTTTCCTGGCCGATGCCGAGATCGTCGGTGCCCGCCGGGTGCCGAACCAGACCAAGAAGAATCAGCCCAAGGCCAAGGCGCAAGAGCGCATGGCCGCCGCCGCTCAGGCGGCTGCCGAAGCGGCCGAAGCCGCGGCGGCCGCCGAGGCCGAACCGGCTGCTGACCCGGCCTGATTCCGCGCGGTTGAGGAGCGGCGCAGATGGCTCCGCGCCTCATATGCCTGGGAAGCTTCGCGGCGGTTCACGGGGTGCGCGGCCTGCTGAAGGTCAAGAGCTGGACCGAGCAGCCGGAAGACCTTTTGGCCTATGGCCCGCTCACCGACCAAAGCGGGCGCCGGCGGTTCAGGCTGGAATTGGCGGGGCGGGCCAAGAACCTGCTTCTGGTGCGGGTCGAAGGGGTGACAAGCCGCGAAGCGGCCGAGGCTTTGAAAGGCTTGGATCTGTTTGTGGCGCGGGATCAGCTGCCGGTCTTGGAGGAAGAAACCTTTTACCACAGTGACTTGATCGGGATGGCTGTGGTCGACAGGGAAGGCCGGCTTTTGGGTCGGGTACGGGCGGTGCAAAATCATGGGGCCGGGGATTTCCTCGAGGTCCGGTCGGAGGATGGCGCGGAGCTGACCTTGCCCTTTACCAAGGCGGTGGTGCCCGTGGTGGACATGGCCCGTGGTGAATTGACGGTGGTGCCGCCCGCGTTCGATGGCGACGATGAGGACG
>JANQKX010000447.1 GCA_028280915.1 Kiloniellaceae bacterium | reverse complement strand
CTTTGTCCATGGCCCGGGTTTGGAAGGGATTGCCGGCCATGTTGGGCATGGAATTCACCCCCAGGGCCACCTCGCGGGTGCCCAAGTTGGGCGTGCGCGCGCCACCCACCCAAAGTTCCACCCCGGCCAGGGCGCCGTGGGCATGCACCTTTTCCGTCATGATGGCGTGGGAGCGGATGTCCCCGTCGTCCCACAGAGACGCCACCGGATAGGGACTATCGTCGCTGGAGGGGTGGATGGAACAGTACTCCGTATTCACCACGGCCCAGCCCCCTTCGGCCTTACTTCCCCGCAACGACGCCAAAGTCCGCGGCCGGGCCCAGCCGCTGCCCGTGCAATGGGGCACCTGATAAAAGCGGTTCTTGGCCGTCACCGGGCCGATCTGAACCGGCTCGAAGAGAATATCGTATCGTGGATCACGCGACATGGACGTTGCCTTTTTGCCCCTTCACGCCTCAGCCAATAGCGGCAGTTCCCGCTTGAAAGGAACGCCGTCGTGCACAGGCTCATCAAACTCCCGCGCATAGCGATGGCCGCCGTATACCGCCGCGGCAATGGTGCCCGGGGCCAAACAGTCCCCGATACGCGTCACCGTCTTAATGTCAGAGTGGATCAAAGCTTCCTCATCGCAGGTCAAGTCGTAGTACAGCGCGTCATTTGGCAAGCGAGCCGTCACCAAAACGACGCTTACGCAGGGCAGCGTCTCCGTGCGGTCCGTATAAACGCAGGCCAGTTCCACCATCCCATCATCGATCTCCGTCAATTCTCGATGAGGCCTCAGCGTCACGTCCATTTCCAAGAGCCGGGTTTGAATGCGCTCTTGTTCCAATGTGTTGTGGGTAAAGTTGGAGATGTCGGCGGCCGGCGTGGCAATGGTCACGTCAAGGCCGCGGGCACGTAGCATTTCAGCCAGAATGCCGCCCATGTAGTAATGGTCATCATCGTAAATCAGGACCGGGCCCGTCAGGCTCTGCAGGATGTCCGCGCCCTCGTCCGCCAGAAAGTCATCCGGTGTCAGGACCTGCGCCTTTTCATGACCAGGAACCGGTGACAGGTTAGCCCGCCCCATGCCATCCCCGCGCCAGCGAGCGCCCGTCGCCAAAACCACGTGCGCCGCACCGAATTCCCGCACCTGATCCGCGGTCAGGGGGCTTTGTGCAAAAACCGCCACGTTCGCCATCTTATGCAACTGCCCGACCCGATAGTCACGCACCCGACCCCATTCGGAGAGGCCGGGCAGGCGACACTCCTTGGCGACACGTCCGCCCAGTTCGTTTTCCGCTTCCGCCAAGGTGACCGTATAGCCCCTTTGACCCAGCGCCCGGGCACATTCCAAACCGGCCGGGCCGGCTCCGACAATCAACACGGAGTCCGCACTCTTCCGAGGCGGCATGATCTCGGGATGCCAACCGCGGCGCCATTCCTCGCCCATGGTCGGATTTTGGGTGCAGCGCAGGGGCGTGCACAGAAAATCGGCGCTCACACAGATATTGCAGCCGATGCATTCCCGAATGTCCTCAAGCCGCCCTTCCTCGATTTTTTTCGGCAAAAAGGGATCGGCGATGGAAGGGCGCGCCGCGCCGATCAGGTCCAGCTGGCCTTTTTTGATCAAGGAAACCATCGTATCCGGCGACGTCAAACGGCCGACGCCCACCACCGGCTTGCCGGTTATCTGTTTGACGAAGGCGGTATAGGAGATTTGCCCGTTTTGCTCGGAAAAACGGGACGTGCTGGAATCGTTGGACCATTCGCTGATGTTCACATCCCAAAGGTCCGGCAGATCCGCCAACATCTCGACCACGTCCCGGGCTTCCCCGTCACAGGTCAGTCCCTCCTCGCCCATCAACTCATCGACGGCAAAGCGCACGGCCACGGCACAGCGATCGCCCACCGCCTCTTTGATATCCAGCAGGATTTCCCGGAAAAGCCGCACGCGGTTTGTCAGGCTCCCGCCGTATTCGTCACCACGGGTGTTATGCCGGCGGGACAGGAAGTGCATTTGTACGGTCATGTCATGACCGCTGTAGTCATAGACGATATCAAAGCCGGCCTTTTGGGCCCGGATCGCCGCGGCCACATGCCAGTGGCGCAGCGCCTTGATATCCGCCTTGTCCATGGCCCGCGCCTGGACGGGATAGGTCTGTTCCACCGGGCGGTGGCTGGGGGCCAATGGGATCTCGCGACTGTAGAGGTTGGCTGTGGTAAATCCGCTGTAGGCGGGCTGGATTCCGGCCAAGGCGCCATGGGCATGGATCTTTTCCGTCATGCGGGCAAAGACCGGGATATCCCGGTCGTCCCACAGGCGTCCTTCGATGATCGGGCTGTGTTCGGAACTGGGATGGATTTCCACCTCTTCGGTACAGACCACCGACCAGCCGCCCTCCGCCTTGATGCCGCGCATCTCGGCCATGCTAGAGGGATAGGCAGCCCCCATGCCATTGCAGTGGGGCACCTGGTAAAACCGGTTTTTCGTCTTGTGCGGCCCGATCTGAACCGGCTCGAACAAAACATCGTACCTGGGGTCGCGGGTCATCGAACCCCCGTTTCGGAGGTTTTGGGGTTCTTTCCGCAATGGGCATGTTCATCCGGGGAAAGGATCGGCTCGAAATGCCGCGGAAAGGTGATGGCCAGAAAGGTATAGATATCGGCGCGCGCCTTTTGCCTTTTGGCGCCCTCCGGATAAAGCAAGAGGCTCAACCAAACACCGTCGATCAGCGCTTCCAGATTGCGCGCCGCCGCCGCCGCATCCGTGCCTTGATAGCCGCCGTCGTCGACGATCTCGGCGCAAAGCCGCTGGATCTCGACAAATCGTTGATCGTCGAACTTGCCATGGACCTTGAGATAGTTGGGGCGGTATTTGGCCTGCCCCCAGAAAGCGAACCACACGGCCAGCTTCTTGGGCGAGCAGATACTGTTGTCAAAATCAACATCAACGATGGCAGCCAGTTGGGCAGCAGGATCAGAGCCCGCGTCCAGCATGGCCTGGTGCCAGGCTTGATAGTGTTCCTCGGCCAGATAACCGAGGGTTTCCACGTAAAGCGCTTCCTTGCTTTCAAAATAAAAGTTCACCACGCCATGGGACAGCTTGGCCGTCTTGGTGACGGTGGCAAGCGTGGTGCCTGAAAAACCCCGCTTGGAAATTGAGTCAATCGTTGCATTGATCAACTGCTGACGGCGGGCTTCCCGCGCCGCGACACGGTTTCCTCCGGCCCTTTCCGATACTTTTTGCTTCATACCTTGCCTCTAAAAACCCTATCAATTTATCCGACCGACTGACCCGAGCTAATCATCGGCGTTTAGTATCACGACGGCATCCTCCGCCCAACTCAACCAGACCTGCCGATCCGGATCTCCAACGCCCGGGCCGGCAGTCTGCATGTTTTGTGCTGAAACCGCCACCGGCCTTTCAATGCCTTCTATGCGCACATAAAAATGGCTTCTGTCGCCCAGGTAGGCGGCCGTGTCCACTTGGCCCTTGACCTGATTGGCCCCAGGTTTTGGCTCGGCGAGCAGCGCGATTTTTTCGGGCCGAATGGCGGCAAGCACCCTTTGCCCGGCCGCAAACTTTTGCTGGCGCAGAGGCGCGGAAAGGCTGCCCAGAGGCCCGACATCGATGTGCGCGCGGCCATTCTGGGCATCTTTTACCTGAGCCTCGAAAAAATTCATCGTACCGATAAAGTCGGCCACCGTTCGGCTGGTGGGTGATTCATAGAGTTGGGTCGGCGTATCGATTTGCAGGTATCGCCCCTTGGACATGACCGCGATGCGATCCGACATGGTGAGCGCTTCTTCTTGGTCGTGGGTCACGAAAACAAAGGTGATGCCGACCGACTTTTGCAACGCACGCAATTCAAGCTGCATCTGTTCACGCAGCTGTTTGTCCAGGGCGCCCAAGGGCTCGTCCAGCAGCAAAACCTTCGGTCGTCGAACGAGCGCCCGAGCCAAGGCCACACGTTGACGCTCCCCGCCGGAAAGCTCATGGGACGCCCGTTTTTCGTAGCCCGGCAGCTTGATGAGATCCAGCATCTCCCCGACTTTGGCGTTGAAGTCGGCCTTTGAAAGCCGGTCCTTGCGCAGGGAATAGCCGATGTTTTGGCTCACGTTGAGGTGGGGGAAGATGGCATAGTTCTGAAACACCATGCTCACCGGTCGATGGTTGGTGGGCACCGATGACATGGGTTGCCCGTCGATGAAAATCTCACCCGAGGTGGGAAACTCAAAGCCCGCCAACATGCGCAACAAGGTGGTCTTACCGCAACCCGACGGCCCCAGCAGGGAAAAGAACTCCCCTTGCGCAATGTCAATACTGACCCGATCGACGGCGCGAACCACGCCGAAGTCCTTGCTGACGTCCTGAATGGATATGAAAGACTCGTTTGCCACGCTCGTTACACTCCGCTTGACGATTCCAAATGGGTGCCGCGCCGACGGAACCATTCGGCAAAATAAACCAGAACGAAGGAGGCAATGAGAATCAGCGACCCCAGGGCCAGCACGGGCGGCAGTTGGGCCGGGAAACGTAGCTGGCTCCACATGAAAATGGGCAAGGTGGGTTCATTGCCCGCCAGGAAAAACGCCAGAATGAACTCGTCGAAGGAGATGGTGAACGTCAGCAACAGGCTGGCGATCACGCCGGGCAAGATCAAGGGAAAGGTAACCCGCCAAAAGGTCATCCACGCGTTTTCACCCAGGTTGAGAGAAGCCTCCTCAAGGGATCTGTCGAATCCCTCGAGCCTGGAAATCATGATCCAAAGAGAAAAGGCGGTGCACGCCGGGAGATGGGCGATCCCGATGGTCCAAAGCGACAGGTCGATGCCGACCCGGTTGATAATGATCAGCAAAGCGATCCCGACGATGATCCCGGGCACCACCAGCGGCGCCATGAGAAAACTCATCATCGGTGTCTTGCCTGGCATGCGGTAGCGGGTAATCGCCTTGGCGGCCAGGGTCCCCAGGATGGTACTTATGATCGCAACCGGCACGCCGACCTTGACGCTGTTAAAGAGGGACGCCATGAGCCGTTCCGACTGAAAAGCCTCCACATACCACTTGAAGGTAAACTCCTTGAGAGGGAAGGAGATAAAAGTGGAATCGTTGAGCGAAAACAGCGGCAAAAACAGGACGGGACCATAGATGAACGCCAGATAAAACACGGCGTAGAGGCCCAATCCGCCAATTTTGGGTGCCTTGCCAGACAGAGTCATAGGTTTTGCGTCCTAACCCGCTTGGAAAACCAGAGAAAAGCGCAAACCACCAGCGTGATCGCCAGAAGGGATATGACCGACAGAGCCGCGCCCATAGGCCAGTTGTTCGCCTTGGCGAACTGCAGCTGAATCAGGTTGCCGATCATCAAGCCTTTGGGTCCGCCCAACAGCGCCGGCGTGATATAGTCCCCCACGGTCGGAATGAACACCAACAAAGCCGCCGCCACCACGCCCGGCATAGACAGGGGCAAGGTGACACGGAAAAACCGCATGACCGGGCCATCCCCCAAAACCGTCGCGGCCTCCAACAGGGTTCGATCGATCTTTTCCAGGGACACGTAAATGGGCAGGATAGCGAAGGCCGCCCAGGCGTGGGCCAGGGTCAAAACAACGGCAAACTGATTATAGAGCAAAAACTCAAGCGGCGCCTGAATCCAGCCCAGGGTCAAGAGGCCTGAATTGATGACGCCGTTATAGCCCAGGATGATTTTCCAGGCAAAAACCCGCAGCAGATAGCTGGTCCAAAAGGGCACCGTGATCAAGATGATCCACATCAGCTTGTTTTGCTTGATGCGAAAAGCAATGAAATAGGCCATGGGATAGGCCAGCAACAGGGTGAGAACCGTCACGAAGCCGGAGATCTTGAGGGAGCGCCACAGCAGCTTTTGATAACTGTCCTTTTCGGCAAAGGTCAGATAGTTATCGAAAACAAAGGTCGGGGTGATGTCCAGCAGATGTTGGGTCCAGAAGCTCGCCACGAACAACAGCAAGAGCGGCACGGCGATGGCGAACACCATCAAAAGCAAGGTGGGCGACAACAAGGAGTAGCCCCGCACCCCCTCGCTGCGCAGATACAACTGCCGCCACCACGACAGAAGCCCCGGCCGGCCGGTGCCTGCCCCGCTTACTGATCCGGCTTTGGGTGCTGTTCCGTCCACCATCAATCGCGCAACTCACCGTTTCGCCCCGCAGCTGTGAACCACGGCGCAGTTTTCAACAAATACCGCTATCGCCGCCACCGTGCGGAGCTTCCGATTAATACCAAGGAGCGTAGATAGTGACCCATATGGACGGCTTTGCAGGGCTTTCGGCTAGGCGCTTGATGCGCGGTGATGCCATTCATC
>JANQKX010000421.1 GCA_028280915.1 Kiloniellaceae bacterium | reverse complement strand
GCCGGCGCGCAGCACCATGCCGCCGCCGTCGCCGGTGCAGGTATGCGCCGAGGTGCAGGAGAAGTAGGCGCGGCCGTAGCCGCCGGTCGCCAGCACGACCATCTTCGCGCGGAAACGGTGAATCGTGCCGTCATCGAGGTTCCACGCCATGATGCCGCAGCATTCGCCCTCGCTGTTCATGATCAGGTCGAGCGCGAAATACTCGATGAAGAACTCCACCTGATAGCGCATCGACTGCTGATACAGCGTGTGCAGGATGGCGTGTCCGGTGCGGTCGGCCGCCGCGCAGGTGCGTTGCGCCGTGCCTTCGCCGTAGTTCGTCGTCATGCCGCCGAAGGGGCGCTGATAGATCTTGCCCTCCTCGGTGCGGCTGAAGGGCATGCCATAGTGCTCCAACTCCAGGATGGCGGGCACGGCCTCGCGCACCATGTATTCGATGGCGTCCTGATCGCCCAGCCAGTCCGAGCCCTTGACCGTGTCGTACATGTGCCAGCGCCAGTTATCGTCACCCATGTTACCCAGGGAGGCGGACACCCCACCTTGGGCCGCGACGGTATGGCTGCGGGTCGGGAATACCTTGGTCACGCAGGCCGTGCGCAGGCCGGCCTCGGCCAGCCCCACGGTCGCCCGCAGGCCGGCGCCGCCGGCGCCCACCACCACCACGTCATAGGTGTGATCGACGATCTCGTAAGCCCCGTTGGCCGCCGCCTTGCCGTTGGCCCCGGCCGAGGCGCCCGCGCCGTTTGTCGTATCGCTCATTGGCTGCTCGCAAATAAAAGGGAAAGAACGGAAAGCACGCCGACCAGGCCCAGGACAATGCACGCGCCCTTCACAAGGATCAGGCCCGCGACCTTGACGCCTTCATGATGCACATAGTCCTCGATCACCACCTGCAGCCCCAGATAGGCGTGGTAAAAAACCGCCGTGATGGTCAGGATCAAAAGCGCCGCCACCACGGGCGAGCCGACCCAGGCGCGCATGGCTTCGTAGTCGGCGCCCGTATGGGCCGCCACGGAAAAGGCAAACCAAATGGTCAGGGGCACCAAGGCAATGGCGCTCAGCCGCTGGGACCACCAATGGCCGCTGCCTTCCTTGGCGGAGCCCAGGCCCCGCACCCGTCCCAAATGTGATTTGAAGCTCATTGCCCTAAATTCCCCAATCAAAGGTTCTCCCGGCCAACCGCACGGCCATCGAGCTGGCAAGTCCCGGGCGCGGCGGCACCCCCGCGCCTTAGAAAACGATGGCGATGAACCAGACAAGCACGGTCAACGCGCCCGACGCACCGACCACGATCCAGCCCGAACGATAAAGCTCCGGCAGCTCAAAGCCATAACCCGCGTCCCAAACCAAATGACGGATTCCGTTGCACAGATGATAAAACAATGCCCAGGACCATCCGAATAAAAGGATAATGCCAAAAAAGGATCCGACCACACTTTGCGCCGTCTCGAAGGCTTCCGGGCCCGAGGCGGCGGCGGCCAGCCAGTAGACCAGCAGCAAAGTCCCGACGCTCAAAGCCACGCCCGTCATGCGGTGCAATATGGACAGCATGGAGGTCAGTTGCGGGCGGTAAACCTGCAGATGGGGCGACAAGGGCCGCCCTTGTCCGGTTACGTTTTTTGCCATCCGCGACCCCTTCACGTCCATGCGGCGCCAGCCTTAACGTCGCGCGCCAACTGGCGGTAATCTCTGCACAGATTTAGACCGCTGCCGCCCGTTAGTCAACTTTGCGGCCGTCCATTGTGCAGCGCACCAAAAGACCGGCTGGATTTTGTTTCCCAATACATCGGTCGATTAAAAATTATCAACCCAGCTCCCCATTCCATTGAAACCCTGAGAAAGGCGCAAGAAATCGGCTTGTAAAAGCTGGGGATATCTTTGTGGAAAAACTGTTATCATATTGTGCAATTCGTCATTCTTATACACAGGTTTATTTGACATCATCTCTTTTTATTGTTGCTGAAATTTAAGTTTAAAGCCAACATCGGATTGTTCGCGATAGTGCTGAGTACATGGCGCGGGCAATTGGGAGTCGCTGTTTTGCAGCGAAGCTTGGATCGGTAACCACTTGTCGGCCTTGCCGTTTTTTGGAAATCAATCGAAAAAAGCGGTGTGAGGATACCGCGCGTCCGTCAAAAGTTTGTCTTCAAACCTTTGCGGTGGCGCGGCAGCTCAGGCCCCTCATCGGACGGATTCGACCTCGGTCGCGGACGGACGGTGGTAAAGGGCGGTCACCTTCCCTCCGGCAGCCTGCGGTTCCTTCGGGTTCCGTTTGGCGCGGATTGCCCCGGCAGGGCGCTCAGAAGCTTAAGGTTCTTCGGAACCCCACGGCTGAACACCGGCGGCACGTCTTGTCCTGCAGGACAGTGTCGCTGTATCGGGAAAAGGCTTGGTTCACCCAATCCGCCTTTCCTTCCCTAGCGGCCCGAGGGTCAGGTTCCGGCCTGGCCAACCCGGCGGCAAGCGGATTGGTGGCGGACTGGAGCCGAGGCGATAAACCGACGTGGACCGTATCGTCCTCCCCCCGAGGGAGACACGGGAATCTGCGCTGCCGTTGCTGGTTTCGCCAGGTCTGGCAGCGGCGCGAAAGGCCCAAACGGAACACGATATCGCGGACGTGAGCTGGCGACAGCTCGTGAGGCGTCGAGGTGCGTCTTTCCTCGGAAAGCGCGATGTGTGGGTCCGCCCGCACCCTCGGCGCCTCTTTTTATGTTTTCCGGTTTTTATCTTTTACGCGGCGTTAGGCCGTCCGGCGCGGCATCAAAACCGTATAGTCCAGATCCAGCACCACCGCGGGATCGTACTTGCCGTCCCCGCCCTTTTCGGGAAAAGCGGCGCAGGATTGATCCTTGGTCGCGATGGTGCGCAGCCGCAGAGCCCCCAGATCCCCGCGGCCGGGCAGCTCCTGCCGGTCCACCACCTGGGACCAGGCATAGATGGTATCCCCGGCAAAGCTGGGCGCCGTGTGGGCCCCGGCGTTGATGGCGACAATCTTGACCGCGTTGGCCAGGCCGTTGAAGCTGAGCGCCCGGGCCAGGGAGATGATGTGCCCGCCATAGATAATTCGGCGCCCGAAGCGGCCCGCCCGCTCCACATGCTGATTGAAATGGACCTTTGCGGTGTTCTGATACAGCCGGGTGGCCATCTGGTGCTCGGCCTCTTCCAAGGTCATGGCATCCACATGGTCGATCTTTTCGCCCATCTGGTAGTCGTCCCACAGGTGGGGCGCACCGGAGAGGGCGCAGTCGAAATTCCCAAGCGTCAGCCCCTCGGGCACGGAAAAATCCGCCGGGTCCACGAAGCTGGCCAGGTCGGGCACCACCGGGTCGGGCGCCGGGCTGGCCGCGTCCCGCTTGCGCACCATGACCCAGCGCACGTAGTCGAGCACGATCTGGCCATGCTGGTTGCTGCCCTTCGTACGCACATAGACCGTGCCCGTTTTGCCGTTGGAGTTTTCCTTTACGCCGATCACCTCGCTGTGGCTGCTCAAGCTATCTCCCGGATAGACCGGCACGCCAAAACGGCCTTGCGCGTAGCCGAGATTGGCGATGGCATTCAAGGAGATGTCCGGCACGGTTTTCCCGAACACCACGTGGAAAGCCAAAAGGTCATCCACCGGGGACCGGGGCAGGCCCAAGGACTGGGCAAAGGCATCCGAGGACTGCAAGGCAAACCGCGAGCCATAGAGCGCCGTGTAAAGGGCTTGGTCGCCCGTGGTGACCGTCCGCGGCGTGGCATGGGGCAAGGGCCGCCCCACGTAAAAGTCCTCGAAAAAATTGCCCGGATTGTTTTTGCTCATGGCCTTAACCGTTTCATCACAAGGAAGGGGCCGCCAGAAGGAAGGGAGCGCCAGAAGGGGCGCAAGTCATGCCCGCCTCTCACTCACCATTGCGCGCCTCGATCGCCGAGGCCATGGCCACGATGCGCTGGGCGTTTTCCACGTGCAGGTTCTCGATCAGCTTGCCTTGGTAAACGGCAACGCCCTTGCCCTCCTTCAAGGCGGCCGCGTGGGCCTCGATGATCTTGTAAGACCATTCCACCTCCTCCGCCGAGGGTGAAAAGGCCTCGTTGGCAATGGCGATGGTACGGGGATGAATCAGGGTTTTGCCGTCAAAGCCCATGGCCACGCCCTGTTTGCAGGAATAAGCCAGACCGGCATCGTCGCGCAGATCAAGGTGGACACCGTCCACAATGGCCAACTTAAAGGCCCGTGCCGCCAAGAGGCAGACCCCCAAACTGGTCATCATGGGCATGCGGTCTCGGGTGTGGCTGGCGTGCAGGTCCTTGGCCAAGTCCGAGGTCCCCATGACCAGGCAGGACAGGCGCGGGCTGGCGCCGCAGATCTCCTCGGCGCGCAACATACCCAAGGGCGTTTCCATCATGGCCCAAATGGTCTGATCCGCAGGGGCACCGTGGCTCACCATGACGGTTTCCGCCTGGCGGATCATGTCGGCGCTTTCAACCTTGGGCAAAAGCACCGCGTGGGCCTTGCTTTTCGAGACCGCCGCCAGGTCGTTGTAACCCCAGGGCGACGAAAGAGGGTTGA
>JANQKX010000709.1 GCA_028280915.1 Kiloniellaceae bacterium | reverse complement strand
GGCGCGGGCCGGACGCTCGGTCCTGGTTCTGGAGGCGCGGGACCGGCTGGGGGGCGCCGCCGTCACCGAGGAATTCGCGCCGGGTTTCCGGGTATCGTCCTGCGCCCACCTGCTGTTCCACCTCCACCCGAAAGTGGTGCGGGATCTGAAGCTGGCCAAACACGGCCTGAGCCTGGCCAATCCGGACCTGACCACCACGGTCCTGGGGCCGGACGGCCACGCCCTGCATTTTCAAGACGGCCAATTGTGGGGCCAGGTCTTGGGCAACGACCCGGTCGCCTATCAAGCCTTGCGCCAGCGCCTGCACAAATTCGCCGGGGTGTTGACGCCTTTGCTCACCCAGGTGCCGCCCCGCCTGGGTTCGGGCGCGGCTGCGGACAGTCAGGCGCTTTTGAAAATCGGCTGGCTGCTGCGCAAGCTGGGCAAGCGCGACATGCAGGAGTTCTTGCGCATTGTGGCCATGAACGTGGCCGACCTGGTGGAGGATGAGATCACCTCCCCGCTGCTGCAAGGGGCTCTTTGTTGGGACGCCCTTCTGGGCTGTCACATGGGACCGCGCTCGCCCGGCTCGGTTCTAACCTTGCTCTATCGTCTGACGGGGCAGGTAGAGGGGCAACAAGGTGTCACCGCTTTGCCCGCCGGTGGGATGGGCACGGTCACCGCCGCCATGACGCGGGCGGCAACGGCGGCGGGCGCCGTGACCCGGTGCCGGGCGCCGGTGGCGCGGGTGCGCATCGAAGGGGAGCGAGCCGTGGGCGTTACCCTGGCCAGCGGCGAAGACATCTCGGCACCCGTGGTGGTCTCCAACGCCGATCCCAAGCGCACCTTTTTGCAGCTGGTGGGGCCCCGGCACCTGGACGGCGGCTTTGTGCGGCGGGTGCATCATCTGCGCCTGCGCGGCAATATGAGCAAACTCCATCTGGCCCTGGACGGTGCCCCCGAATTCACCGGACTGATGCCCCGGGAAGCCGCAGGCCGATTGCTGATCTGCCCCGGCGTGGACTATTTGGAAAACGCCTTCAATCACGCCAAGTATGGCGAGGTTTCCGCCAGGCCGGCCATGGAGATCACCCTTCCCAGCCTGCAGGACAGCAGCCTGGCCCCCACGGGCAAGCACGTGCTCTCCGCCTTGGTGGCTTATACGCCCTACGACCTTAAGGCCGGTTGGGCGCGTACGGCCGACCAATTCGCGGACTATCTGGTCACCCAGCTCGAGGCCTATGCGCCGGGGCTGTCCAAATTGGTCCGGGCCAAGGAACTGCTTTCCCCGGCCGACCTGGAGCGGCGCTTCGGCCTCTTCGGCGGCCATTGGCATCACGGGGAGTTGGCCATCGACCAGTTGTTCATGCTGCGCCCCGTGCCCGGCGCGGCACAGTATAACACGCCCGTCGATGGCCTTTACCTCTGCGGCGCGGGAGCCCATCCGGGTGGCGGTGTCATGGGCGCCGCTGGCCTCAACGCGGCCCGGCGGATCCTGGACTTGGAGGCGACATGAACCAGAGCCAATTTCCAGGCCAGAGCCATTTCCATCGCGCCGTGGAAGAAACACCCTTTCACCGCCGCACCGCCGCGCTCAACCGAAACAACGACTGGAGCCGCTGGGCCGGCTACACGGTGGTTGCCTGTTATGACACCGTGGAGACGGAATACTTCGCCATCCGCAACGCGGCCACCCTGCTCGATATCTCGCCCTTGATCAAATACAAGATCAGCGGCCCCGATGCGCAAGCCTACCTGAACCGCCTGATGACTAGCAACGTAGCACGCCTCGCCGATAACCGGGTGAGCTATTGCCTCTGGTGCGACGATGCCGGCAAGGTCATGGACGACGGCACCCTGTTTTGCATGGCGCCGGATGACTACCGGCTGTGCTGCCAGGAACGGCACCTGCCCTGGCTGCTGGACAATGCCCTGGGCTTTGATGTGCAGGTGGAGGATATCACCGAGCGGGTCGCCGCGCTGGCCCTGCAGGGCCCCACCTCGGCCGCGGTGCTGCGCCGGCTGGGTATCGAGGGCGTGGATCTCCTGGGGCCCTTTGGGCATTTTCAAGTGGCCTTCGGCGATGCCCAGTTGCTCATTTCCCGGACCGGTTATACCGGCGACCTGGGTTACGAGCTGTGGACCGATCCCACCATGGCCGAAGAGCTATGGGACCGGATCATGGCGGCGGGGGCCCCCCTCGGCCTGCGTCCCATTGGCACCAGGGCCCTGGACATCGCCCGCCTGGAAGCCGGTTTCATCGCCGCCAACCAGGACTTTGTGCCGGCCCAGCAGGCCCTGCGCCGCAATCGGGCCCGCTCGCCTTTCGAACTGGGCTTGGGCCGCCTGGTGGACTTCCATAAGGGCCACTTTAACGGCCGCCGTGCCCTCTTGGCGGAAAAGGAAAACGGCGCGCGCCATTGCCTGGTGAAACTTGACATCGAAGGCAACAAGGTGGCAACAGGCGCCTTGGTCTATCATGGCCGGCGCCGGGAGGTGGGTCATATCACCTCGGCCCATTGGTCGCCGGTCTGCAAGGCCAACATGGCCTTGGCTAGCTTGCGCCTGCCCTATGGGCAAAAGATTGTGGATGACCTCTGGGTAGAGATATACGTGTTGAAGGAACTCAAATGGGATAAGGTGAAGGCCCGTTGCACCCTGTCCCCCCATGCGTTTTTTCGGCACCCCAGGCGTAACGCCATGCCACCCGGCGATTTCTGAGCCCCAACAGTTAAGAGACGAGCATGTACCACGCGGATATCTATGATGCCCGGCACAATCCGCCCAGCTACTGGGAAGCAACGGCGAGCCGCGCCAAGCTAACGGCCGCACCACTGATGCAGGACGAAAGCTGCGATGTGGCCATCATCGGCGGCGGCTTCACGGGCCTCTCGGCGGCCTTGCACCTGGCGCGCGACCATGGGGTCAGCGTCCGGCTTTTGGAGGCGGGCGATCTGGCCTGGGGCGCCTCGGGACGAAACGGAGGATTTTGCTGCCTGCCCGCCGCCAAGCTCTCGATCGCGCAATTGATCGAGCGCTATGGCTTGGCGGAAACCCAGCGCTTTTTTCGCATGCAGGTCGAGGGCATGGACCTGGTCAGCGCACTGGCCGAAGACGAAGCCATCCAGATGGATAAAACCGGCGACGGTAACCTGGAGGTGGCCCACCATCCCAAGGCCATGGCCGGGCTTCGGACTACGGCCGAGAAAATGTCGTCGCTCTTCGGCATCAAGACCCGCATCTACACATCCGAGGAATTTGCCGAGGTGGGCCACGCCGGTACGGAACAGTTCGGCGCCATGCACATGGCGGCGGGTTTTGCCCTCCATCCCTTGAAATTCGCCATCGGCCTGGCCGAGGCGGCGGAGCGCCGCGGCGCCCTCCTCCATCCGCACAGCAAGGTCATGGACTGGCAGAAAGACCCGGACGGACGGCACCGCTTGGTGACCGATGGCGGCACCATCACCGCCGGCAAGGCGATCGTCGCCACCAACGGCTACACGGACGAAGGACTGCACCCGGAAACGGACAACTGCGTCCTGCCCGTTTTGTCCAACATCATCGTGACCGCGCCCTTGTCCGACAACCTGCTCGGCGCCGAGCGCTATCAAACCACCATGCCCATCTGCAATACGCGAAACCTGTTGTTTTACTATCGCCTGCTGCCGGACAAACGCTTTTTGATCGGCGCCCGCGGGGACACCACCGGCACAGTGGAAAACGGCCAGCGTAAACAGGACTGGATGACCCGCCGATTGGGGGAGCTGTTTCCCAGCTGGCAAGGGGTCGAGGTGGATTATTATTGGCGGGGCCTGGTGTGCATGACCCGCAAGTTCACGCCCTCCGTTGGGCAGTTCGAGGACGATCCCTCGGTCTTTTACGGCTATGGCTACCATGCCAACGGCGTGAACACGGCCCCTTGGGTGGGGCGCCTGCTGGCCCAGCTGGCCACGGGCAAGGCCGATGTGCGCCAGGATATCCCCGCGGTCATGGCCGGCGCGCCGCCGCGCATTCCCATCGCCGGGCTGCGGCCCTGGTACCTGCGCGGCGCCTTGCTTTACTACCGGCTATCCGACGCCCTCAACGGCTGAGCATTTCGGCGTTCTTGGCCGCCATGAGATGGGGCTGGGGCGGCTGGGCGCAGCGGGCAACGGGGAGACGATCGGCGATCCAGCTCTGAAAGCCGCGCAGGACAACTTCCCGATCGCACAGCAGGCCTTGGCCATAGGAGGACGAGGCGAGCCCTTGCTGCACCGAACGGGTCAGCCAGGTGTCTTCCTGTTGGACCTCGTTATTGATGCGCCGGTTCAGGTAACGCACCGCCGCCAACCGCCGGGACTCGCTGGGCAGGCCGTAATAACGATAGCGCAGCAGAGTCTTGCCCGGCCCGACGGGCAGCACCTGCAGGAAGTCCATGTGCTCGGGGTAAACGTCGAAGGACACGCCGGGAAAGAAGGTGAAATAGGACCAGCGCCGTTTCAGGTCTTCCGGCAAGTGATCCTGCTCACAGAACAGGTTGTTGTAGCGCTTCAGGCTCCAGCCCCGCCGGGGCGCGTCCTTCAAGACATGGCTGAGGCGGCTGACGCCCGTGGGGTACACCTCCCGGTCGTAGTCGGCTTCCATCAGATCCGACAGGCCCGGATGGCCGGTGGGAAAGTGGTAGTCCTCTAGATAGTTGTCCCAGATATTCTTCCAGTCCACCTCCAGGTTTTCGAAGATGGTCTCGCCCAGGGGCACCATTTCCGCCATGCGGTAGTGGGACAACTCCCCGTCCAGCGGCGCCATACGCTCGGCGACCGAAGGGCCGTCCCCCCGGAAGCGCACGTAGACAAAGCCCTGATAGATCTCCAACTCCAACTCGGTCAAACCCATCTTGGATTTGTCCAGCCCCTGGAACTGCTCCGCCCCCGGCACCCCCTTCAACGCGCCATCCAAGGCATAGGCCCAGCCATGATAAGGGCAGCGGATGGCGCCCTTACATTGTCCCTTTTCCCCGGTGACCACCGCATGGGCCCGGTGGCGGCACACGTTATGAAAGGCACGCAGGCGCCCGTCCTTGCCGCGAATGACAAAAGCCCGCTCGCCCATCAAGTCCAAGGTCTGATAGTCGCCGGTATTGGGCAGGTCGGAAACATGGCAAATCAGATGCCAGGCCGGCATGAAGAGATGTTCTTTTTCCAAGGCAAAAAACGCATCGTTGCCATAGGTCCAGCCCGGCAGCGACAGGACGGGCGATGGGTCGGCTTCCTCGCCGGGAGCCTCTGCTCCTAGGGACTCAACGGCCGCAAGACCGGCCGCCGGCGCGGCTTGATCTACCCGGCCCCCCTCCTGGAGCCAGGGAAAAACGCTGGCGAGAAAATCGCGGCACACGTCGGCACCGGACTTGTCGCCGTGGGCCCGGGACTCTTGCAGGGAATCATGCCACAGGCTGTCGATCATGCCGATCAAGGCCCGGGCCAGGGCATCCCGGTCCAAATGCCCCACGGGCTGCCCCTTGGCCGCGCCCCGGTCGATCAAGGCCCCCATGTTGTCCCGCAAAAGCTCGAAAATGCGCTTGTCCTGTTCGCCGCAGAGCTTCAAATAGCGCTCCCGGGCCTGGGCCTCGCCCCAAAAGGCGTTCCACACGGAAATCTTACGCGGCTGGGCCAAGAGGGGATCGAAATGCACCTGGATCACCGCCTCCAGAACCTGGCGGGGCGCCTGCCCGGCCCGGGCCAAGGCGCGCTGCAGTTCCCGGTCGAACTCTTCCGCCAAGAAGGTGAGCGTTTCCACCAGCAATTCGTCCTTGCTGGCGAAATAAAAGTTCACAATGCCGGGGCTGAGGCCGGCCAGTTCGGCCACCCGGGCCATGGTCACCTTCGACAGGCCCCACTGCCCGATGGCGGTGATGGTGGCATCGATGAGCTGCAGGCGGCGCCCGTCGCGGGAGCGGTCCAGTTTATCTTGCGCCAACTGTTCGGATTTTTGCGTCAAAGCGGACATGGTTCAGCCCCTATGATTGTCGTGATCTTCACACAAGATAGCCCTTATTAAATATATAGTCAATATTTTAAATATTTATTTAATAGCGATACAAGATAGCTCATCCGCGGGCGGCGGCGCACCTGCTACCGCGCAAAAGTGCTGAGGGTACGGCAGAGAATTCTTACCGTGGATGAGAGAATTCTTACTCTGGATGAACGGAATGCCAGGCCTGCTCAGCCCTCCAGTTCGGTCACCAGGTAGGCGGTCAGGAGCTGAGCGGCATGCTCGAAGTCAGCCATGGCCATGGCCTCTTCGGGATTGTGGCTGCCCTTGTCGTTACGGATGAAAATCATCCCGCTGGGCACACCGAACTGGGCGAAGACCGCCGCGTCATGGCCGGCGCCGCTGGCCATTTCAATGGCCGGAATATCCAAGCGGGAGGCCAGGAGCGCCATCTTTTTGCGCATGGCGAAATCCAGGACCGCGGGCTCGCTATAGGTATGGCTACCCAGATCGAAGCGCACCCCCATATCCCGGCCGATGTCATCGGCCAGGGAACAGGCAGCGTCACGCATGGCATACATCACGTCCTCGTCGGTGGAACGAATATCCAGCACGAACTTGGTTTCTCCCGCCACCTTGCTGGGCCCGTGGTGGGCCGGATCGGTGGTCAGCTCGCCCACGGTGAAGACCAGGTCGTGGCCTTCCTGTTCCAAGCGCAGCCATTCGTCGTTGAGGCACTGGATCAGGGCCGTGGTGGCGGCCACCGCATCGCGCCGGTATTGCCGGGACAAGGCGCCCGAATGTCCATAAACGCCATAACAGCGAGCGTCCCGATACCGCAAGTCGCCGCGAATGCCGGTGACCAGCCCCAGGGGAATGCCTTGGTCAATCAGGAGCGGGGCCTGTTCGATGTGCACTTCCAGATAGGCCCGCACCCGCTCCGGCCGAAGATAGGCCTCGCCCCGGCGCACCGCCTCCACGTTACACCCCACCTGGGCCATGTGATCGGCCAGGCTGCGTCCGCTATCGGATCGGGTGACGTTCAATTCCTCCGGCGCCAAGGCACCGAAGGCGGCCATGGACCCGATGTAGGAGACATCAAACCACACCGATTCTTCACCCCGTATGGCCATCACCGTCACGTCGCAAACCGGCTGCCAGCGGGATTTACGCAAGCCCGCCAGGCAGGCCAGTCCGGCGATCACCCCCGCCGCGCCGTCGTAGTTGCCCCCTTGATCCACCGAATCGAGATGGGAACCGATAATGACCGAGGGTGCCCGGCGATCCTTGCCGGGCAAGGTCATGTAAAGGTTCTGCGCCGCATCCGCGTGAACTTCCAAGGACAGAGCCTCGGCCGCCGCGCGCACGATGTCATGCGCCGCCTGCTCGCCGGCGCCGTAGCTTTCCCGCACGATGCCCTTGCCGCGGCGGGTTCGCATCGCCAATTCGCCGAACAGACGTTCCGCCAGGACGATGTCCGGCACCAGCTCTTTTAAAACACCACGCATAAACAGATCGTCCGTTCCTCAAAGTCTCAGCTTGCCGTGCAGGGGTTGGCCCATGTCCGTTTGACACCCCCATAGCCTACACCCAAGCCGCCACCAGGGGAATCCCTTTGGCGGCGATAGGGGACAACTTCCCGATCATAAAGACGGCAACCCACCGAGTATCTGAGACAAATCTAATTTGCTGAGAAAGCCTTGCCGCTGGCACTGACAAAACGCAGCTTCGCTCCGTTTACTTCCACCGCGGTCAGACAGCCGGTGAAGTAAATGCCGCTGTCCACGCCGATGCGATGGGGCAAGTTACAAGGTACGTCGGGGGTATGACCGTGCACCACCACCACCGGCTGGTGCCAGTCCAGCCCCGACAAAAAAGGTTCCCGTATCCAAAGCAGATCCCGCGCCACTTGGGCGTCCAGATCCCGGGCGGGATCAATACCGGCGTGGGCAAAAAAGTAAGGATCATGCCGGAAGAAAAGCCGCATCTTGTCCATGAAAGCCAAGCGCGCGGCGCCCAGGCGCCTGCGCAGTTCCTCCGCCATGGCGGACGGTTTCAGCAAGACCGCGTCCGGCGCGATCGCCCGAATGGTCTCCCGGCCCCCGTTGACCATCCACACGGCCAAGTCTTGCTCGTCCGATCCCGCGCCGCTGACCGCGTCCATGAGAAACTGCTCGTGGTTGCCGCGCAACACCACTTCGGTGACGCCGTCGATCCCCAAACCATTGGCGACGCGGTCCAGGCATTGCAAAGGTTGCGGACCCCGGTCCACATAGTCACCCAGGAAAACCACAAGCACTTTTTCCGGCGCATAGGCCGCCCGGATTCGATCATGAATGAAGGTCATCAAGGCATCGAGCTGATCCAGATGTCCGTGGATATCGCCGATGGCAAAAATGGCCTCGCCGTCCGGCAAGGGGCGATGGGCCGGTTCCCACGGCCCCTCCACAATCTCCGCCATCGCGCTTTTCCGTCTCTCAGGAGTCTACCAAGGCCCGATTCGCCCGATTGATATTGGGCGTTGCCCCGTCGTCGGCAAGCCCCCAAAGAACCTACAATGCCGAATAGAACCACAACAAATGTATTTGCGCCCCTATTCCGAAAGCACCTGCACATCCCCATTGAAGATGTAGCCGCCGCTGCGGATCGTCTCAATGATTTTGGGATGCTTGACATTGACCTCGATCTTGCGCCGCAGGCGACCGATCAGAACATCAATGCCCCGGTCACCCTGCACCGGTTTGGAGCGTCCCAGATACTCCAGCAGGTTCTCCCGGCTTAAAACCCGGTTAGCGTTCTGCAAAAAGGCGACCAGCACCTTGGCTTCGGAATTGGTCAGCGCGCGCTGATCTCCGGTAGCGGACATGAGCATGCGCCGTTCCACATCCAATCGCCAATTGGCGAAAGCCAGTATGGGCGCGTCGTGGGTCGGGCTTTGCTCGTTTTCCCGCCAGCGGGCCTTGCGAAGCTGGGTCTGCACGGCGCGCAGCAGTTCCTCGATATGGAACGGCTTGGTGAGATAGTCATCCACGCCCAACTCCATGAACTCCCGCTGGGACAAGCGCTGAGACAAGGCCGTAGCCACGATGATGGGAAGGGTCCGGGTCGCCGGCCGGGCCCGCAAGGCCGTGACGAAGTCAAATCCCCCCATTTCCGGCATCAGCACATCGGCGATCACCAGGTCCGGCATGACCAGTTCCATGCCGGCGAGCGCCACGGCCCCGTTTTCGGCCTCCAGCACCTCGTAACCTTCATAGGTTAGCGCTTTGACCAAACGTTCACGAATCAGGTCGTCGTCTTCAACGATGAGAATTTTCGTCATGGTGAGCCGCTACCTCCCTTCCTGGAAACCGCGAACGACGCCTCCCCTGGCATCGATATGGGATCTTGCCCATTCCCTAAGCTGCCCCTTTAACTTCATCTTCCAAGGGGCGCTTGTGACGCTTTACCTCGCGGGGCAATTCCACCGTGAATATTGTACCCCTGTTCAGCTCGCTGGCAACCTTAATGTCCCCGCCCATGGAACGGACCGCGGAACGGGCCACCGCCAGACCCAGGCCGGAGCCGGTCATGGCCTCCGCGTTCTTGGCCCGCCGGAAAGGCTCGAAGATAGTGGCCAAGGCTTCTTCAGGAATACCGATGCCATGATCCTCCACCTGGATGATCAAGCTGTCCGGCTTATGGTCAAGGGCAACCCGGACCGTTTCCCGCCCTTTGGAATACTTCACGGCATTTTGGAAAAGATTGGATAAAACCGCGCGTAAATAAATGGGATCGGCTTGAAAAGCCCGCGGTGCGCCCTCTTCGACCACATCAAGCAAATGGGCATCGTATAACGGCCCCACGGTCTCGTCCCAGGTATCGCGGACAAAATCCGCAACCTCGATGTCCTCCAACGCCGTCTGGTCGGCGACCCAATCGGACTTGCCCAGCACCAAAACGTTGTCCACCAGCTTGCTCAAGGCGTCCACGGATTTGTGAATGGCGCGGTGTTCGTCCTGCCGGTCCTTTTCGCTCATGCGGTCCCCATACCGCTCGAGCACCTCGGTGGCCGAGCGGATGGCCGCCAGCGGCGTGCGCAGTTCATGGGAGACCATGGACAAGAAACGGGATTTGAGGGTGCGCAGGTTTTGTTCCTGCCGCAAAGCGGCGGAGAGGGCCGCCTGCCGCTCCATGAGAAAATCCGCGCCCTTGATGAAACGCAGCAAAAAATAGGCAATGGCAATGAGCCCGATACCGATGACGGGCGACAGGGGCCGCAAAAATCGGTCGCCCGGTTCCTTGGGCGCCCAGACCATGTGGCCGAGCGTCTCACCACCCACACCCTTCAAGGGCAAAGCCTCATAGCCGTCCGGCACGGCTTCCGTTGTCACCGCCAGATCCTCGAGGGTGAAGTCCCGGCCGTCCTGGGCGAAGAGGCCGTTGTGCACGGGCAGGCTCAAGACCAACAGGGAGTCATCTCCCCCATGGGCGCGGGCAAGTCCATCCGTCGCCGGGCCGATCCGGCTGACCGCCACGAAATCAATCTGCTCCTCCTGACGGGCGAAGGTCCCATAGCTGCGGCCGCTCTCGATTATCCGTTCCCGATTGAGGCTCAGCCACTCATCCAGTTGCGGCGAAAAGACCTGGGGAAGGCTTTGTCCGGCCGGCAGGCCCCTCAGATAGGCCAAGCGGACATGGCCCTCGGCATCGATGACCCAGGTGGAGGAAAACTGAAACTCCTCATAGAGGCGGTGGCCGATTTCCCGATCCACCCACGCCCTGTCGAAGTCAGCCCCCAGGTGGTCGGTTACTTCGGGCGAGCTGCTGATAAAATGACTAATCTGCTTCAATGCCGTCCACTGGATTTCCAAAAGGGACATGGCCAAACGGCGGTCCATCTCCTTGGCTTCCCGGTTCAGGCCGTTGGTGCCGCTCCAGACGAATCCGATAATCGACAAAAAGCTGATCAACAGGATCACAAAAACCGGACCCACCAGGCGGCTGCGATTGATGCCGCCCTGATCCGGCGCCGTTTCTTGCTCCAACTTGGCGCCGTGATCCAAAGGCCGGTCTTCGTCGGCCGTCAAACCAAGCGACGGGCTTTGCAATTTCTCTCCGCCCGGCCCTTGTCGCTCGACTGTCATGTCCTGCTTTTACTCGGTCATTTGGCTCAAGGTCATTATCGGCCCACCAAGCCGAACGGCCTAGACGATCTGCACATCCACATCCGGGTCCACCAGAACCACGGCGCCCGAGGTGTGCGCATACTGCACCCAACCGAAGTAGGTGGCGTCCCCGCCGTCCGACCAATTACCGTCCGTGGATTCCAAGGTGACCTGATCGTTGTCGCTGCCCAGGATGTGCAGTGCCCCACCCGCCTCGTCGGTGGTCTCCAGCACGTCGTTTTCGCTGGGCGTCAGGGTAATCGCCTTGCCTTGGTGCAACTGCACCACCTCGATGCCGTTGATCGTCTCATCGGCGACTTCCGTCAGATTGAGGTCCTTGGACACCCGCAAGATATCGACCCCGGCCCCGCCGTCCACCTTGGCCCCGCGCCAGGTGAGCGGATTGGCCGCATCCCCGTCCGCGCCGGTGTTGTTGGCCGCCTGAGAGGGATCACTATAGGCCCATTTTTCCGATCCGGGCGTGGACAGGCTGTCAGCACCGTCATCGGGATCATCCAGATCCACTGCCGTCTTTTCCGCCTGAATGCCCTTGCCCGGCTTGTCCGGCCCCAGCAGCACGGGCTTCTTGTAATCGGCCAGCTTGACTTCATTGCCCGGCTCGCCCACCTCGAAAGTGGTGATCTTCGAGGCTTCCGTCGGGCAGGGATGGGCGCTGTCCCCAGCCAAAGTTACCACATGCTCAAGGGACACCTTGGAATCCAGATTGTAGTCAATGTTAAAGGGCAAATCGACGACGGTGGGGTCCCCCTGCCCCATTTCGTCCAGCAATACCAGGGCGGAAAACACGTTACCGCCATTTTCGAAGGTATAGCGCACCAGCTGTTCCGAGCCGCCCGTCTCCGCCTGGATCTTGGTGGACAGCTGCTGTTTGTCCACCACCGGCGCCTTTTCCTCCACGTCCACGGCCTTGGTCACGCTTTCGGAGTTGGCGTTGTTTTTCAGGCAGCATTCCACGTCGGTGATGGTTTCCTTGGTGGCGAAGGTCGCCTTGAAGTCCCCATCGGCCGCGGCCGGGCCGGCGGTCACGTCAAAGCAGTAATCCACCTTTTCGACCCCGGCGCTGCCGGTGGGCACAGACAAAATCACCTGGCCGCCGACCAGCTCCCCGGTCACGCCGCCCTGGTTGGTGAGGCTGGACTCGTCGACGATAAAGCCTTCGGGGATGTCGATGGTGATGGTATGGACCTCGGAGGCGTCCTGATACTCGGTGAAGGTGGCCTTCACCCGCACGCCGCCTTTTTCGCCGATGGAAAAGCTGTGATTGCCGTCGCTGGGATGATCGAACACCCAGATATCGCAATAGGTGATCTTACCGGCCACCGCGTCCACGTTCACATCCACCGTGGCCAGGTCGCTGGTGGCCGACGATTCGCCATTCGACGATGTGGCGCTGATCTCGATATCGTCGCCCACGTCGGTTGCCAGATCCCGGTCGCTGTCCGCCGGCGGTGTCAGATAGACCCGCAAGGTCACCTCGGTCGCGCCTTCGGGCGGCGGATAGATACCGGTCTTGAAATCGAACTTGCCGTCCAGCGGGCCGTCGCTGACCCAGACCGACCAGCCTTCGGCCTTGCCGGGCAGGTTTTGGATGGAGACCTGGGTCAGGTGCTCCCCTTCCGCCGCCGTCACGTCGATGCGGAAAAGATCCTTGTCGTCCTCGGCGATGCAAACCTTCTTTTTATTGACGCAGACATCCGGCGGTGTGGCGTTTTCCACGACCTTGACCGCAAAAGACGTGGCGTCGGTCATGACGTTGTCGGAGGTATCAAGCTCCAGATCGCCGCCCACGTTGCTGCCCGGCACC
>JANQKX010000307.1 GCA_028280915.1 Kiloniellaceae bacterium | reverse complement strand
CTTTGTCGTCCCGTCGGTCGCTCATCTATGCCTCATCTCACTCATGAGGCTTATTTGGGGCGGCTGGGGCGAAAGTCCAGGCAGGGTCCCTGCCGCAACACCGTACCAGCGGATCGAAGATCGGCTTCAAGCCCGGTTAGGGCTGAAGGAGTCCGCGAGAAAGCCGGGATCCCGGCCCGCGATCATATCGGCGATCACCCGGCCGGTGGCCGGGCCCTGGGTCATGCCGTAGTGGCCGTGGCCAAAGGCGAAAAAAACCCTCGGGTCCCGGGGCGCGGGGCCGATGGCCGGCAGGGAATCGGGCATGGAGGGCCGATAGCCCATCCAGGCGCTCTGCTCGTCCAAGTCCAGGGACGGCAGCATGTTTTTGGCCAAGGGCAAGATCCGGCGGATCGGCGTGTAATCCGGCGGCGCGGCCAGACCGGCCAGCTCGTCACCCGAGGTCAGACGCACCCCGGTCTCCATGGGGCAAAGGCAAAAGGATTTATCCATGTTCAGGACCGGCCGGTTGAGGTTCTTCTCCGGCGCGGGGAGCATCAGGTGATAGCCCCGCTCGGTCTCAAGCGGCGGCTTCAGACCCAGTTGCCGGGCGAAACCCTTGGACCACGCCCCCGCCGCCAGGACCACCCGGTCGGCGCTACGGCTGCCGCTATCGCTCACCACCTGGCAGGCGTCGGTGCCCGGCTCGATGGCCGTGACCGTTTCCTTCAAAATCACCCCGCCCCGGCGTTGGAATTCGGCGGCAAAGCCGTCCACGGCGCGGAAGGGGTTCACCAGGGCCAAGCAATCGGGGAAAAACACCGCGCCATGGAAAATCGGCGCCATGTTGGGCTCCAGCTGGCGCAACTCGTCGCGGTTGAGCACATCCACCTTCGCGCCCCGCCGGGCCAGCATTTCCCGTTCGGCGGCGTTGTCGTCAAAACCCGCCTTGGTGCCAAAAACCTTGAGCCAACCCCTTGGTTTTAGGAGATCTTCCACGCCGCTGAGGCGGGACAGCTCCCACCAGGCCGGCTCGGCCAGGGCATTGAGGCTGGCCAGGGCCTTGGAGGCGGCCTCGACCCGCTCGGCGCGGGCGGAAAGCGCCAGGCGCAGGAGCCAGGGCGCCAGTTGCGGCAGGTAGCGCCAGCTGATGCGCAAGGCGTTTTCCGGGTCCAGCAGCATGCCCGGCACTTTTTTCAAGGTCTGGCCGGTCACCAGGGGCGCATTGCCGGCGGTCACCACGCCGCCGGCGTTGCCGAAGGACGTGGCCATCCCCGGGTCCCGCGGGTCAATCACGGTCACCCGGTGGCCGTCCTTTTGCAGATAGAGTGCCGTTGCCATGCCGACCACGCCGGCGCCCGCGACGATGATATCAAAGGGTTTGATATCAAGGCCTTGGGCCGCCTCCGTCGCGGTGGCAGCGGCGCCGGGCATCAGCTCAGATCCTCGAGCTCGTCGATAAAGCGTTCGGTCAAGGCCAGACCCTTGGCCCAAAAGCCCGGGTCCGTGGCATCCAGCCCGAAGGGCGCCAGAAGTTCCTTGTGGCGCTTGCTGCCGCCGGCCCGCAGCATGTCCAGATAGCGGTCCACGAAGCCCGCCCCGCTGCCGCTTTTTTCCGCGCCCTCGTAGACGCTGTAGAGGGCGTTCACCAGGCAATCGCCGAAGGCATAGGCATAGACGTAG
>JANQKX010000697.1 GCA_028280915.1 Kiloniellaceae bacterium | reverse complement strand
TGCCGGGGCTAACCTATACGGGGCATCAGGACAGCTTTGGCTGGGGCGCGCAGTTTGCCAGCACCTTGTTTTTGGGCCGAAACAGCAACGATTGGGCCTTTGGCAACAAATACGATCTAACGGCCTGGGGCAGCTACCTTTGGGCCGACTGGATCAGTACCTCCTTGCGCATCACGGGGACCACTCAGGGCAAGGTCCGGGGACAAGACGACCAGATCACCGCGCCCGTCACCACGGCTGACCCTGATAATTATGGCGGTCAGAAGATCTTTCTCGGCCTGGGCGCGAACCTGGTCGGGCAGGAAGGCCTGTTGCGCGGCCATCGCCTGGGCATCGAATTTGGCTTGCCCATTTATCAAAACCTAAACGGTCCGCAGCTCAAGAGCGATTGGGGCTTCATGATCGGCTACCAATACGCCTTTTGATCCTAGACGCCCCGGGCCCGGCTGGTGCTTACCATAGCCAAGCTTCAGCCGGGCTCTTGGGACAGGGACGGGGCTGCTCCAAATCGGAAGCCCGTATCACTATATGGCCCGTATCACTATATGGTAGTCAAGGAACGAGGTTCCGGAGAGCGGATTTCTGACCGAAGCAGATAGGCCGGGGCAACCTGGCCCGGGGAAACCTGTGATTTCAAAAAACCGACGTAGTTGTGTAGTATCTTCCGACAGCGACTCGATAGGGTCGACTCTGCGCGGGTTGCCAAAAGGGAGAAGGGCGCCATGAGTTATGCCATCATTCTGGCTCTAGTCGACGGCGGGCCCAATTGCGAGCGTAATCTGCGGGCCGGCCTGGCCCTGGGCCAGCGTTTCAACGCCCATGTCACCTGCCTGTTTGCCGAGACCGATCCTCAGGTCGCCGTTCCCGTGCTGGGCGAGGGCATGGCCGGCGTGGTGGTCGAGCAGATGATCGAAAACCTGCAGCAGAGCGGCGCCGACCGCCTGGAACAGGCCCAATCCCTGTTCAAGCAGTATTGCGTGGACCAGGGGGTTGCGGTGATCGGCGATGACGATGCGCCGCCGATCGGCAGCTTTTCCGCCGGGTTTCGCCATGTGGTGGGGCAGGAGCCCGACGAGGTGGCCGGGGAGGGGCATCTGGTGGACCTTCTGGTCCTGCCCGCGCCGGACATGAACGACAGCGGCTCGGCGGTCACCACCTTGGATGCGGCCTTGCTGGACAGCGGGCGGCCGGTTTTGCTCGTGCCTCAGAGCGGTGCGGTTCCGACCGGGGATCTGGTCACCATCGGCTGGGACGGGTCCCGGGAATCGGCGCGGGCCGTGTCCTGCGCCTTGCCGTTTTTACATCAGGCCAAACGGGTGGTCTGCCTGGCCGGTGTTTCGGAGGTGGCGCCGGAAGTGCCGCAGAAGCTGCTGCGTTACCTGGCGGCCCACGGCATCACGGCGGAGGGCGAGACTTTCGAGCCCAGCGGGGACGGGATGGGCGCGGACCTGCTCCAACGCACGGCGAACATGGGCGGCGATCTTCTGATCATGGGCGCCTACGGCCACAGCCGTCTGCGGGAGCTCTTGCTGGGCGGAGCCACTCATGACGTGCTGAAAAATGCCCAGATCCCGGTCTTGATGGCTCACTAGGGAGCGTCCCCCATATTGCCGGGGGAAGGGGCCTGAGGGGCAAACAAAGAGGAAAGACAGGAGCTTATGAGCGAGCATTCCAAGTCCGTGGTGCTGACGGGCGCCAGTCGTGGCATCGGTCACGCGACGGTCAAGCGTTTCAGTGACGAGGGGTGGCGCATCATCACCTGTTCCCGCGAGGAAGTGCCCGAGGCCTGTCAGCGGGACCCCAACTGGACCCGGCACATCACCGTGGACCTGGCCGATCCTGGGGAAACCGAAAACTTTATCCGTGAAGCCAACGAGTTGCTGGCGGATCAGCCCTTGCATGCCCTGGTCAACAACGCGGCCATATCGCCCAAAACACCCTTTAAGGAGCGATTGGGGTGCCTCAACGGGGACGTGGATCAATGGCGCAAGGTATTCGAACTCAACTTTTTCGCGCCTCTGGCCTTGGGGCGGGGCTTTGCCGCGGCCTTGCGCCGGGGCGCCGGGTCGGTGGTCAACATCACCTCCATCGCCGGGCACGAGGTGCATCCCTTCGCCGGCTCGGCCTATTCAACCTCGAAGGCGGCCTTGTCGGCGCTCACCCGTGAGATGGCGGTGGAGTTCGCCGAAATGGGGGTTCGGGTGAACGCTGTCGCCCCCGGCGAGATTGAAACCGCCATGATCGGCGAGGAATATGAAGCCCTGATCCCGCGCATTCCCATGCACCGCATGGGCACGCCGCAGGAGGTGGCGGCGGCGGTTTACCGCCTGTGCACGGAAGATTTCGCCTATGTGACCGGAACGGAGATTTTCGTGACCGGCGGACAGCACCTCTATTGAGCGGATAACGACCCATCGAGCGCAGAGTGACAGCACCAAAAAAGCCCGCCGGAAGCGGGCTTTTGTGTTGTTTGTGATGGCACGCTGTTAGGAAAGCTTGCCGCTGAGTTCCTGGTACCAGCTCAAGCGATGTTTGACCTGCTCGATTTCGTGGTCGAGCCAGGTGGTCAAGTGGCTGGTTTCCGCGGCATTGTGAGAGCGCAGGTCGAGCAGGCGGGCCAACTCCCGTTCGGAAATCTCCACCAGCATTTCGGCCTGCAGGCGCTGCTCTTCGATGGGCAGGAAATGCAGGAAGCGGATCTTGAGGGCGATGATCAGCTTGTTCAATTCGCTGACCGGCGCGCGCAGGTTACTCGCCAGCAGGCGGCGCAGCTCGGCCCGGCCTTCTTCGGTGATCACCAGCGGAACCTCGTCGCTTTCCGGTGCCTTCGGGTCCTTTTGCGCGATCAGGCCTTCTACTTTCAGGACTTCAAGGGGCGCGCCGACCAGATCCAGAGAAGGACCGGCGATGCGCCCGGTGAAGTGGCGCACTTCGCTGGCCAGTTCGCTATAGCTGCGGTCGTGGCTGGCCAGAATGCCCAGGGCCAAAAGGCGCATGGCTTCGCTGGGAACGAGGGTGTTGTCCCGATACATGGCTCAAACTCCGTCTTTTCGAGTTCTTTTAACCATCCCACCGATTAGAGGTTAAGAGTGATTCTCATCTATGTCTAGTAAACTTGGCGTTAACAGCGTAAGAGTCAATAGGTATGACGATTATACACAATTGCCGTTAACGTGCCGTTCTGGCCGCAACGCCGGTGTTTGCCGCCTTACGGGGGCGCCAAGCGTTCTTAAGTGGCCGTAATGCCCCGCAGGCGCTCGCCGCGCCGGCGCAGCCATTCCACCGAAATCAGCAGGCAGATGGAAACCGACACCAAGAGGGTCGCCACGGCCAGGATGGTGGGCGAGATCTGCTCGCGGATGCCTGAGAACATCTGCCAGGGGATGGTGCGCTGTTCGAAGCTACCCACCAGCAACACCACCACCACCTCGTCGAAGGAGGTGACGAAGGCGAACAGGGCGCCGGAGATGACCCCGGGCAGGATCAGCGGCATAATGACCTTAAAGAACACCCGCTGGGGCGTGGCGCCACACATGAGCCCGGCGCGCACCAAGGAGTTATCAAAACCCACCAAGGTGGCGGTGACGGTGATGACCACAAAAGGGGTGCCCAGGGCCGTATGAGCCAGGATTACACCCAGATGGGTCGAGGCCAGGCCGATGCTGGTATAAAAAAAGTACATGCCGGCGGCCGAGATGATCAGAGGCACGATCATGGGCGAAATCAGCAACGCCATGATCGTGGTCTTGAAGGGCATGTCCGGACGGCTCAAGCCCAAGGCGGCAACGGTCCCCAACGCGGTCGACAAAATGGTGGCGAAAAAGGCGATGATCACGCTGTTGCGCACCGCGCCCTGCCAGTTGAGATTCGTGAAAAAGTCCTCGTACCACTTCAACGAATAGCCCGCCGGGTCAAGGGACAACATCTCGGGCGTGAAGGTAAAAAACGGCACCGCGTTGAACGACAGGGGAATGATGATCACGATGGGCGCGATCAGAAAAAAGAAGATCAGGCCGCAGATGGTGCGAAAGCTGTAGTACCAGACCCGTTCCAGGGGGCTTGCATATGCCGGTAACGCCATGATCTTTCCTAACCCAGCTTCATGTTGTCGATGCCGACCACGCGGTCATAGATGATGTAGAGGAACAAGATCAGCCCCAGCAAAATGATTCCCAAAGCGGCGGCCAAGCCCCAGTTCAGGGAGACCCGCATATGGTAATCGATGAAGTTACTGATTAGGGTACCCTTCGTTCCGCCGACCAGAGCCGGGGTGATGTAGTAGCCAATGGCGATGATGAAAACCAAGATGCCGCCGGCACCAATCCCCGGGACCGTTTGGGGCATGTAAACCCGCCAAAAGGCCAGCGCCGGATTGGCCCCCAGGGAGCGGGCCGCGCGCATATAGCTGGGCGGGATGGTTTTCATGACGCTGTAAAGGGGCAGCACCATGAAGGGCAGGAGGATGTGGGTCATGGCCACGACCGTGCCGATCTGGTTGTGAATCATGCCCAGACGGGCATCATCGCTGACCAGGCCGATGGCCACTAGAATGTCGTTTATGACACCATGCTGCTGCAGGATGGCAATCCAGGATGTCGTGCGCACCAGCAAGGACGTCCAGAACGGCAAGAGAACCAGGATCATCAAGAGATTGCTGGTTTTGGTGGGCAAGGTCGCCAGCAAAAAGGATATGGGAAAGCCCAAGAGCAGACAGAGCCCCGTGATCAACGCACTCATCCATAAGGTGCGAATGAACAGTTTTACGTAAATTTGCCGTTCGGCCGGCTGGGAAGTTATACTGCCCAAATTATCAAGTTTACGGTCAATGGCCGCCAGATAATAGGAAGAGGTAAAGGGGCGGCCCTCTCGTTTAATGAGGCGCCATTTATCCACGTCGCCCCAGCCCTTGTGGGCCTCGATGACTTTTTCTTTGTAGGGTCCTTCGGTGATCTTTTTGAATTTCTTAGGGGATGTGCGGAAAATGCTCGACATACCCGGCTCTTCGTAGTTGAGGCGGGTGCCCACCTTGCCGATGGTTCTATTCTTGAAGCCCTCCGTGACGTCCTGGACCAGTGCTTCAAAAACCGCTTCGTCCGGCAAGTCACCCGTTGTTTCGTCCCATTGGGCCAAAAGCGGAACCGTGCGGTACATGACAGTGGAAACCAGAGAGTTTTCCACACTGCGGAACATCATGACCCCGATGGGCCATAAAAAGGTGAAACCCAAAAAGGCGAGCAGGGGCAGAACCAATAAGAAAGCGCGGATTTTATTGCGGCGCAGGGCGCGGTGCAGGCTCACCTTCAGCGGCGTGCCGTCCGCTGTCACCATGACTTCCGGTGCTGCTGTCACACTTGCCATCGCTGCGTCCCCTAGCTCCTGACCCTGCGTTCTACCGCGGTAATTTTTTCTTATTTTTTAAAGAGTGATGCGGGGCCGCAAGGGACCCCGCACCGGCACTTAACCTTAGTTGGCGAGCCAAGCTTGGAAGCGTTCGTCCAATTCGGCCCGGTGATCCGCCCACCATTCATAATTGAACAGCAGGGTGGTCTTGGCGTTCTCGGGATCGGTCGGCATGTGCGGCGCCATTTCGATTCCCAGGTCCGCGTGGGTGCTCACCAGCGGGGCGGAGGAATGACGGGTCGGGCCGTAGGAGATGTACTTGGCCTGATCCGCGAGGCGTTGGGTGTCGGTCGCGTATTTCACGAACTTCTTGACCTCGTCGATGTTCTTGCCGCCGGCGGGAATGACCCAACCGTCGATGTCAAACACCTGCCAGTCCCACATCATACCGATGGGCTGCTTTTCTTCCTCGATCGCGGAGAACAGACGGCCGTTGTAGGCAGAGGCGATGGAGACTTCACCGTCGGCCAGAAGCTGGGTCGGCTGGGCACCCTTGGTCCACCAGACAACGCTGTCCTTGATGGTGTCCAATTTGGCGAAAGCCTGGTCGACGCCTTCAGGCGTGGACAGCACTTCATAAACCTGGCTGGGATCGACGCCATCGGCGATCAGCGCCCATTCCAGATTACCGATCGGTTTTTTCTCCAAGCTGCGCTTGCCGGGGAATTTCTCCAGATCGAAGACATCGTTGATGCTGGTCGGTCCGCCGCCCTCGAACTTATCGGTGCGATAGCCGAAGGTGGTGGAATAAACGATCTGCGGGATGAAGCAGTTGCTGCCGCCCGGGCTCAGCATGCCTTCGAAAAAGTCCTCGGACGCCGGGGTGCCGTCGGGCGCGGCGGCCAGATCCGTATCCGGATCGATTTCCAGAACCAGGCCTTCGTCGCAAGCGATGATGGCGTCGGAAGCAACCATGTCCACCAGATCCCAGGTGACGTTGCCGGCTTCGTCCATGGCGCGCAGCTTGGACAGGCCCTCAGACGCGGAATCGTCGTTCAGGATCTTGATCCCGGGATTAGCCGCCATATAGGGGTCGTGATAGGCCTTTTGCTGGCTCGCCGAATAGGCACCGCCCCAAGACACGACGACCAAATCGGTCTCCGCCAGGGCCGGCTGCGACGCGGCGAGGCCGACGGCAAGGACGCCGGCTGCGACAATGGATGTGGTGTTTAAAAGTGATTTCATGTGTTTCACACTCCCTTGGTAGACCGGACGTTTTTTGGCAATGTCCGGGCTCTCGATTGGTCCTGACCGGCTAAACGGATAACCTTGTCAGGAGATGACTGGACGCTTGGAATGCCCGCATTTTGGGCATCCCCCCGATCTAAGCGTCCAAAGCTCGGCAGTCTTCTGCGTGCCAGCCGACCTTGATGGATTCCCCCTCGTTCAAGACGATGTGCCCGGCCGCATTGGGCATCTTGACGATAAAGTCGTCGTGGCCGCACACGCTGAAACGGGTGCGGACATGGTCCCCCAGATAGATGATTTCCTCGGTTTTGGCGGAAAAGACGTTGGGAAAGGATCCGTCGTCCTCGACGCCCACGGTCACCCGCTCGGGCCGCAGGGACAGGGTGGTGCCTTGACCCACGCCGCCATGATTGACGGAAAGCGCCTTGATGGGCGCCCCGTCCACCTCGACCGTGCACAGCTCCCCGTTGGATTCGACTACTCTGCCATTGAGCTTATTGTTCTCGCCGATGAAGGAGGCCACGAAGGCGTTCATGGGCCGCTCATAAAGGTCATCGGGGGTGGAGAGCTGTTGAATGATGCCGTCATCAAAAACCGCGATGCGGTTGGACATGGTCAGGGCCTCGGACTGATCGTGGGTCACATAGACCATGCTGACACCCAGGTTCTCGTGGATGTGCTTGATTTCGTACTGCATCTCCTCGCGGAGGTTTTTGTCCAGCGCGCCCAGGGGCTCGTCCATCAACACCAGATCGGGCTCGAAGACCAAGGAGCGGGCCACGGCCACGCGCTGCTGCTGGCCGCCGGAGAGTTGGGCCGGCCGCCGGTTGCCGAACTCGGAAAGGCGCACCATGTCCAGGGCGCGCTGCACCTTCGCTTCGATCTCGGATTTGCCCAGGTTGCGGACTTCCAAGGGAAAGGCCAGGTTTTCCGCCACGGTCATGTGGGGAAAAAGCGCGTAATTCTGGAACACCATGCCGATGCCGCGCTTGTGGGGCGGCACGTTGTTGATGGGCACATCATCCAGGTAAATTTCGCCGTGGGTGGCGGTTTCGAAGCCGGCCAGCATCATCAAACAGGTGGTCTTGCCCGACCCGGAGGGCCCCAGCATGGTCAAAAACTCGCCTCTGCTCACATCCAGATTTAGATTTTTGACCACCAGCTGCACGCCGTCGTAGCTTTTTTGCACCTCTTCAAAACGAACAATATAGTCCGAGTGCTCAGAACTCATGGAGCCATTCCCTGCCTGTCTTTCATGCCAGCTGTTGCTTTTATGATCGCTGGTTAAGGCGGGATGGTATGTCAAAAGCGCGGCAAAATGGAGTCCTAAATTTTCGTTAACCAGTCGCAAACAGAAAATACTGCGCCGTCCATGGGATACTGTAATCTTTTTTGGATTTGCCGGTTCCGCTCACTAGGCGGCTTTGGAGAGTTTTAATTCTTTCCACACATCCACCAAGCCGTGAATGAGTTTTTCCATATCCGAGTCGCTGTGCAGCGGGGAAGGGGTCAGGCGCAATCGCTCCGTGCCCCGGGCCACGGTGGGATAATTGATGGGTTGTACGTAGATTTGATGACGCTCCAGCAACAAATCGGTCACCTGCCGGCAGCGCACGGGGTCGCCGACCAAAACGGGGACAATATGGCTTTGTGACGGCATGACGGGCAGGCCCGCGGCGGCGAGCTTGGCCTTTAAGGCCGTGGCCCGTTCTTGATGCTGGGTCCGTTCTTGCTGACTGTTTTTCAGGTGGCGCACGGAAGTCAGGGCGCCGGCGGCGATGGCCGGCGGCATGGCGGTGGTGAAGATGAAGCCCGATGAAAAGCTGCGGATGAAATCCACGATGGCTGCATCGGCGGCGATATAGCCGCCAAGCACCCCGAAGGCCTTGGCCAGCGTCCCCTCGATCACCGTCACCCGGTCCATACAGCCATCCCGTTCGGCGATGCCGCCGCCCCGGGGGCCGTAGAGACCCACCGCATGCACCTCGTCCAGATAGGTGAGGGCGCCGTGTTTTT
>JANQKX010000263.1 GCA_028280915.1 Kiloniellaceae bacterium | reverse complement strand
CGCGTGGCGGTTTTGATCGGCGGCAGCAACAAGGTCTACCGTCTTACCGAGGCCATCATGACCGACCTGGCCGACAAACTGGCCGGCCTGGCCGCCCAGGGCGCCGGTTTGATGATCACCCCCTCCCGCCGCACCGGACCCGAGCTGGAGAGTATCCTGCGCAAACGCCTGGAAGGGCCGAACGCCGACATTTGGGACGGTCAGGGCGACAATCCCTATTTCGCCATGCTGGGCCTGGCCGACTACGTGGTCGTCACTTGCGATTCCATCAACATGGTGAGCGAGGCCGCGGGCACCGGCAAGCCGGTGTTCCTGGTGACGCTCGACGGCGGCTCGGCCAAGTTTTCCCGCTTCCACAAATCCATGGCGGAAGCGGGCATCACCCGCCCCTTCACGGGGGAGTTGGCCGATTGGACTTATCCGGCCCTGGCCGAAACCCAAAGGATCGCGCAAGAGGCCCGGCGCCGTTTCGAACGTCACCGGGCCGCGCTGTAAGTTTGATCTCGCTCAATTGACTTTCCACCGGTAGGGCTTAAGTATGGTCCCTCAACCCTTTTCAGGACCCTTTCACCGTGCAGACTCCTGCCCCACAGACCACGCCCGGCGACTCCTTTTTGGATCTGGATAGCTTCCGGTCGCGCCCGCTGGAGCGGACGCCCTTTGACCATATGATCTTGCCCCAGTTCCTGCGGCCCGAGTTCGTCCCGGCGGTCAGCGCCGACTTCCCCAAGATCACCAAGGGCGGCAGCTTTCCGGCCCCCAGCCTGAATTGCGGGCCCACCTTCACCCGCCTTCTGGAGGAACTGCAGAGCCCGGCCGTCACCGCCGCCTTTGCCGAGAAGTTCGACATGGACTTGACCGGCCGGCCCACCATGGTGACCTTGCGGGGCATGTCGCGGGAAAAGGACGGGCGCATCCACACGGATTCCCGCAGCAAGCTGATCACCGCGCTGATTTACCTGAACTCGGACTGGGACGCGGACGGGGGACGCCTGCGGATCTTGCGCTCGCCCGACGACATCGAGGATTACGTGGCCGAGGTGCCGCCCCAGACGGGCACCCTCTTGACCTTCCGCTGCACCGAGAATGCCTATCACGGCCACAAGCCCTTTGTCGGGCAGCGCCGTTCCATTCAACTGAATTGGCTGGTGGACGACGCGACCCTGAAACGCGAGCTGTCGCGCCATGGCATGTCCGCTTTTTTCAAAAAACTGTCCCGGCCCTTTAGCTCCCAAAACTCGTAAAGCGATCTCCCATGGCTTTGAACATCGAAACCTTTAGCAACGCCAAGGGCGGCAATGCCTTTTTTAAGGCCATTGGCCATCCCCTGGCGGCCCGCGAACTGCCCTCATTTTTGGCTAACTTCCATGGCCAGCGGGTGGCCCTTTACGATCCGCTGGGATTTGGCCGCGCCTTTTGCGAGATCTTCGATCTGAGCGGCCTGAATCTGGCCGGCTATTTCGTGCAGGACATCGGGGATCTGGACAAGCAGCTTCTGGGCAAATCCGCCGAACCCATCACGGGCCTGGCCGCCTGCGACCCGACCGCGGTTTTGGTGATGGCCTTCGACGCCCATCGCCTGATTGACAACATCGCCCATCTGGTGCCGGAGGCCGCCCGCGATCGGGTGTTCAGCCTGGACGCGCTGCGTTTGCCCGATGATATGCTGGCCGACAGCCGCCGCTATCTGAACAGTTTGAATTTCGCCACCAACCTGGTGTTTTTCCGCGACGGCGACGGTCACCACACGCGCCTGGCCACCGCCAATTACTGGTCCGGCTACGGCGCCACCGATCCGGAGATGTGGTGCTGCCTGATGGATGAAAACGGCACGCCCATGGTGGAATGGCGGGGCCCCCTGCCCGGCGCCGGCGCCAGCGTGATCGTCGACAGCGCCGACATCCGGACCCGTTTCGGCCTGGGCGATTTCACCGGCCACTTGTTTTTCCACGTGCTGAAGGCGGCGGGCCACGACGTGATCAAGTATGCGCTGGACACCTATGGCGACGACGCCAGCGTCTTGTCCTGCACCCACGACGCCAACTCCTGGCCCGCCGACCTTTACGGCGGCCTGCCGGCGCCCAAACCCGGCGAGGACGTGATCCTGTGGTTGGAAAACAGCCACCCGGTGCCGATCCCGGCCGGCAACGTGGGGCTCAACCTCATGGGCCATGACCAAATCGCCTGGCTTGACCGGGAGATTCCCGCCTTTGGCCTTTATGACCTGCACGTGAAGGATCTCCTGCCCGCCGCCCGCTGGCCGCAACAGATCGAAGTGCAGGCGGGTAAGTACTTCGTGCGCCCCCGCTACGAGGTGGTGGCCGAGGATGGCCGGCGGCGCATCGCCCACGCCAACGTGGAGCGCACCGATCTAAAGCCGGACCGGCAAATTCCCGAGCTGTCCAACCTGATGGGCAAGGGCTACATCCTGCCGGCGCCCATCCTGCCGCGCCATCGCTATCGCTCCCTGGCCCTGCCCACCCCCATGGCCACCTGCCAGGCCAACATGCCCGTGGCCCTCAGCGCCCACGACCCGGAAGGCCGGGAACTGGGTCGTCTGTCCCTGGGCAAGCTGCCGCGCAACCACGACCGCTTGGTGGATGCCGCCGAGCTGCTCAACGGCGCCGCCGCCGAGCTGGCGCCCGATTCCTGGGGCCACATGGAGCTGGTCTATGATTTCAGCGAAGGGGGCGAGGCGGATGGCTGGCTCCACGCCCTGTTCCGCTACGAGGACCTGGAAAGCGGCCACATCGCCGAGACTTCCTTCGGCGGACACATGTTCAACGCGGTGCTGACCTACAAGGGTGAGCCCCAGTCCTACGCCGGGCCGGCGCCGGGGCTGTCCACCCGGCTGTTCTTGAGCTTCGGGCCCGCGCCCTACGATCCCATTTGCCATCTGATCTATCCCGCCTCCACCCCCTGGCATGCGCAGAGTTCGACACAGCTCACCCTGCACAACGAACACGGCGAGGCCGTGGCCAGCGAAGAGGTGGCAATCGCCTGCGGCGGCTCCCTGCTGTGGCGCCCCCGCGAGGTTTTCGGGGCGGAGAAGATGGCCGCGGCAGGCCCCAACGGCTATACCATCATTCGGGACACCACCTGCCGCCTCTTCGGCTATCACGGGCTGGTCAGCGGCGACAGCGCCTTTTCCTTCGATCACATGTTCGGGTTCTAGCCGGCAAACGCCGCAACCGCTGAGGAACGCATCCAAGTCCCAGGGCCTGTCAGAAGGCTTGCGGGGCTTGTTTTGCATGCCTATGTTCTCAGCACTCATGCAGCCTCCGCCGCGGGATTCGGGCCGCGCAAGCCAGGAAAATCGGGAACATGTCGTCAACGCACAAAAGCAAGGTTTTGATCATCGGCTCGGGCGCCGCCGGGCTGACCGCTGCCATTTATACCGCGCGGGCCAATCTGCAGCCCTCGCTGGTCCACGGGCTTCAGCCGGGCGGTCAGATGACCATCACCACCGATGTGGAAAACTATCCCGGATTCGCCGACGTGATCCAAGGCCCCTGGCTCATGGAGCAAATGCAGGCCCAGGCCGCCCACGTGGGCACCAAGTTCTTTTCCGACATGATCTCGGCGGTGGACTTTTCTGCCCGCCCCTTCTCCTGCACCGGCGACAGCGGCGATACCTATCTGGCCGACGCGGTCATCGTGGCGACGGGGGCCCAGGCCCGCTGGCTGGGGCTGGAAAGCGAGGCCAAGTTCAACGGCCGCGGCGTCAGCGCCTGCGCCACCTGCGACGGCTTTTTTTACCGCAATCAGGAAGTCGCCGTGGTTGGCGGCGGCAACACGGCCGTGGAGGAAGCCCTCTATCTGGCCAACATCTGCTCTAAAGTGACCCTGATCCACCGGCGGGACAGCCTGCGGGCGGAAAAGATCGGCCAGGACCGCCTCTTCGCCCACCCCAATATCCAGGTGATCTGGGATTCCGTGGTCGACGAGGTCCTGGGCGGGGACGGCCCCATGGACGGGGTGGAGGCCGTGCGTCTGCGCAACGTAAAATCGGGCGCCCTTTCGGATCTGGCCGTGACCGGCCTCTTCATCGCCATCGGTCACGACCCGGCCACCGCGGTTTTCAAGGACCATCTGGCCATGGACGACGAGGGCTATCTCATCGCCGCGCCCGGTTCCACCAAGACCGACGTGCCCGGCGTCTTCGCCGCCGGCGACTGCGTGGACAAGGTCTTCCGCCAGGCGGTGACCGCCGCGGGCATGGGCTGCATGGCCGCCTTGGAAGCGGAAAAGTACCTGGCCCACCTGGAACAAGGCGCCAGCCAGGCCGCCGAATAGGCTCGCGGCCGAGGTCTTTCCAGGCAAAACACGGTCCAAATCGGGCGAAGGAGAGTCACCATGGATTGGGACAAGCTCAGAATTTTCCATGCCGTCGCCGAGGCGGGCAGCTTCACCCATGCGGGGGAGACCCTCAATCTCAGTCAATCAGCGGTGAGCCGCCAGGTCTCGGCACTGGAAGACAGCCTGCGGGTGCCCCTGTTCCACCGCCACGCCCGGGGCCTGATCCTGACCGGGCAGGGCGAGCTGCTGTACCGCACGGCCCACGAGGTCTTCGCCAAGCTGGCCATGACCGAGGCCCAGCTGACGGAAAGCAAGGACCGGCCCAAGGGACCCCTTTCCATCACCACCACCGTAGCCTTCGGCGCCACCTGGCTATCCCCGCGCATCCACGAGTTCATGGAGCTCTACCCGGACATCCATGTGAACCTGATCGTCGCCGACCACGAGCTGGACCTCTCCATGCGCGAGGCGGACGTGGCCATCCGCTTTGCCCCGCCCAAGCAGGCCGATCTGATCCAGCGTCACCTGGTGACCGCCAACATCCATATCTACGCCTCCACCTCCTACCTGAACCGCTACGGCATGCCCCACAAGCCCGTGGACCTGGACAATCACCGGGTCGTGGTCTACGGCGACGAAAACCGCCCGCCCGTGCCCGATGTGAACTGGCTGCTGCGCCTGGGTCTGGAAAAAAACCAGATGCGCCGGGCCGATCTGACCATCAACAATGTCTATGGGGTCATGAACGCGGTCCAGGCCGGCGCCGGCATCGGCGCCCTGCCCGATTTTGTCGCCCTGGGGAACGACAATCTAGTGCAGGTTCTGCCCGATGTGAAAGGCCCCCAGTTCGATGCCTACTTCGTTTATGCCGACGAAATGCGGGCCTCGAAGCGAATCAGCGTGTTCCGCGATTTCCTGTTGAGGAAAGTGGCCGAAGCCAAGTTCTAAATGAAAATTTATTTGGAATATTTTAATTTATTACGTTGAATCAACGTCTTGGAAGATATGCACCAGCCGCATAGCTCCACTGTTCGAAATGAATTAGTAAAAATCGGAATATCCCCTATTTTAATAAATGTCGATGTTGCGTTGCAGCATCTCAGGAATTCAAGCGGTTTTGCTTGATACTTCTTCCGAGCGCCTCCCGCTCGGATCCAGGGCCTCCCACATATTGGAGGTCCTTCGTCTCCCAGACGAAAAGCCTCCCTGTTCAACTTGCCCGGAAGCATTTTGCTTCCGGGCTTTTTTTTGCGGGCTATGTTGCCGGAAACCCCTTCCTTCCGCAGCAGGGCACGGGCGTTTGGCCCGCCGCCGCGGGTTCAGGGGCGCCAGAGCTCGGCCGCAACATCTTGAGCCCTGGGGGGTTGAGTCCAAGGGGGGCGGTACGGCATGCTCGGATAAAGGCGGCTGCTTCTCTTTGCCGCCGATGCCGTTTCAGAATTGCCGTGGAAAACAAGATGAGTAAGGCCTTCACAAAAGAAACCGATTCCGACACGCCGGAGCCGAGCCCGCCGGATGCCCTGCCCAAGGGGCAAAAAAACTACGTGACCCCCAAGGGTCTGCGCCTGCTGCAAGAAGAGTTGGACCAGCTGCGCCGGGTTGAGCGGCCCAAGGTGGTGGAGGTGGTGGCCTGGGCCGCGGGCAACGGCGATCGTTCGGAAAACGGCGACTACATCTATGGCAAAAAGCGCCTGCGGGAAATCGACCGCAGGCTCCATTTCCTCATGAAGCGCATCGAAAGCGCCCAGGTGGTCGACCCGGCCCATCAGAAAAACCGCGATCAAGTGTTTTTCGGCGCGACGGTCACCTATGCGGATGCGGAGGGGGACGCAGAGGCCAAAGACAGTGTGATCAGCATCGTCGGCATCGACGAGGCGCGCACGGGCAAAGGCAAGGTCAGCTGGATCTCGCCCATTGCCCGCGCCCTGATGCGCGCCGAGGAAGGCGACGTGGTCGCCGTCGCCACGCCCGGCGGCGCCAAATACATCGAAGTGGTGGCCATTTCATACGACGACGGGTGATCCCGGCCCGCCCCATGTCATGCTTACCATGGATACAAGACGGCGCAGGGGATCGGGAAAAGCCCCCGGGATTTCCCGATCAAAAGTGCTCTCAATCATTTGACTGAAAATCCGGCGCCGAGACCTTACATCCAGAGCAGCCACAGACCGACCCTGGGAGGGGAGCCGTCAATGACCCCGCTTATGCGCCGCTGCCCGCGCTTTCTCGTGACCTTCGCCGCCCTCTTTCTGCTGTTCGCCCTGCCCGCCCAGGCCGCCAAGGACCCCGTCTACAAAGCCTGGCTCAGCGACCTAGCGGCCAGCGGATACGATGTGGTGTCCTATCATACGGAAGGCCGTCCGGTGGAAGGTTCCGACGCCTTCACGGCGGAATACGATGGCGCGGTGTGGCGTTTTGCGTCGGCGGAGAACCGCGCGGCTTTTACCGCCAACCCGGCGCAATACGCCCCTCAGTACGGCGGCTACTGCGCTTGGGCCGTCTCCCAAGGCTACACCGCGAGCACCGATCCCGCGGCCTGGAAAATCGTCGACGGCAAGCTCTACCTGAACTACAGCCGCTCGGTCCAGCAGAGATGGGAACAAGACATTCCAGGCAACATCGCCGCCGGCAACGCCAACTGGCCCAAGGTTCTGGACTAGGCTGCGCCTTACGGACCGACGCGGCTTGGCGCAGCCATGGCAAGCGGAAAATCCAAGAACGGCCGATACAAGAACGGCCGATACAAGAACAATCCA
>JANQKX010000696.1 GCA_028280915.1 Kiloniellaceae bacterium | reverse complement strand
CCAAAAATACATGAACATGGCGCCGCTCTACGCGGATAAAATATCAACCAACGGAGCCGTCGCATAACCAAATGTGCGAAAGATTCTGGACAGTACCGGTTCAGTGAACTGTTGAGGGCAGTCGACAGTAAGAAAGCCTAACCGGTCATCTTTGTTTGTTCGCAGCAGAGAACCAGGCTGCGCCGGTTAGGGGGTGTGGGTGCCACACTGCTCCCGCGCCAGGAAAGCGCGGAGCCCGGTTGCCTCATCATCTTCGAAAGTTTCGCCTGTAATGGTCAGGCTCGCGATGCGGTCAAACCGGAAAGTGCGGAAATCCTGCCGCAGCCGGCACCAGGCGGAAAACATCCAGCCGTCGGTCAGGTCCCAAACCACCAGAGGGTGCACGCAACGCTCTGACTTTTTTCCCCCGCCGTCCGCGTAGACGATCCGCACAACTTGACGCTTTCGGATGGCCTCGCGGAGCAAACCCACATCCGGTGTCGCGTTGTTTTTCCTGTGCAGGCTGTAGTAGGGCGCGTCGGCGAGCTTTCGTTTTTCCGGCTGGGGCAGGCCCGCTTGGATTTTCGCCCGCGCTTCCCGTGCCGCCGCGGCCAGCTCTGGATCCCCCGTGCTTTCCACGAAGGAAAGGCCAACTGCCAGCGCATCGATCTGATCATAGGTAAAGGTGACGTTGGGCAGGTCAAAACCCGGTCGCAGCAAGTAGCCGACGCCGGCCTCGCCTTCGATGGGAAGGCCCGAGGCTTGGAGGTGGGCGATGTCGCGGTAAATCGTGCTGACGCTGACCTCGAAATGCTCGGCGAGTTCATTGGCCCGGCTGATACCCCGGGTCCGCATCTCGTTGACCAGCCTAAAAAGTCTTTCCGCGCGCCGCATGAGCTTCCATTGAACCCTGGGTAAGGAACGTCTTTCCAATGAGCCAATCTAAACTCAGGACTATATCACGGCTTCGCGCGTTTTGACGGTTCTGAATCGGACGCGCGCGTCAGGTCATCCGCGGTCCTTTTGGGAGGACCCGGACGACCATTTGCGTTTCGGTACACTGGACGGACGTCAGTCGGCGGCTGTTGCCTCGATTTCGAACATCAGTGGGGGAATGGCGAGGCGGGTGACGCCCAGAAGGGTCATGGGCGGCGCAACATTGACGGGGCCAAATCGGGAGCCGAGCAGATCAAAATGTTTCGTGGCTTCGTCCACGTCGGTTGTGTAGATGGTCAGCCGAATCACGTTGGCAAGGCCCATGCCGGCAGCGGTCAGGACGGCCTCCAAATTGTCGAGGGCGAGTGCCATCTGGCTGCGCATGTCCCCCGGGTGCTGCGGGTTGCCGTCGGCGTCAACGGCCGTCTGGCCCGCACAGACCAGATGGCGCTTGGCGCCATCTATCATTTCGGCTTGGTTATAGCCGAACTTCAACGACCATGACCAAGGGTTTACGGCGGTTCTCTTCATGGGGGTTGCTTCCTCTTCAAGAGTTCAGAGGTCCCCTTTGAAACACAGGCCTCCTCTCACCGTGGTGAGAGGAGTGTCCCGAGGCACGAGCCATGTTGGTCTAGGCGTCACTCACTGTTTCGGTAAGGCGAGTGCTCGGCCAGGATTTGGCTACGGTAAGAGATTTCGGTTTGTTCCCGGTCCAGGAAATGAGCCACGGCGCGGCGAAAGCCGGGGTCGGTGATCCAGTGGGCGCTGTAGGTGGGCGTGGGCAGGTAGCCGCGCTGGATTTTATGCTCCCCTTGGGCGCCGGCCTCGACCCTTTTCAGCCCCAGGCGGATGGCGGTCTCGATGGCCTGATAGTAGCAGGTCTCAAAGTGCAAAAAACGGTGATTCTCCTCGGCGCCCCAATTGCGGCCGAACAGGGTATCGCCGCCGATCAGGTTCAAGGCGCCGGCGATGATACGGCCGTTGCGGCTGGCCATGATAAGGGCCACCTGATCGGCGAGGCGCGCGCCCATGAGTTCAAAAAATTCCCGCGTGAGATAGGCCTGACCCCACTTTTTGTCCGTGGTGGCCAGGTAAAAGCGGTAGAAGGCGTCCCAATGATGGGGCCTTATGCTGTCCCCCTTTAAGGTCTCGAAGGTGATGTCCGCCGCCGCGACATCGCGGCGTTCCTTCTTGATCGCCTTGCGTTTGCGCGACTGCAGGCTGGCCAAGAAGTCGTCGAAACTGTCAAAGTCTTGGTTTTCCCAGTGGTACTGGACCCGGCGGCGCTGCAGGAAATCCAGCTCGCCAAAAAGTTCGTATTCTTCCTGCGTGGGAAAAGTAATGTGGACGGAGGAGATGCGGTGCTGTTCGGCCAGCTTCACCATGGCGGCGATGAGCGCCTGGGACAGGCGGCGCCGGGCTTCCGGCTCGGAAATGTCCCGGCGTACCAGCAGGCGCGGCCCGGTCACCGGCGTAAAAGGCACCGAGCATTGCAGCTTGGGGTAATAACTGCCGCCGGCGCGCTCGAAGGCATCGGCCCAGCCCCAATCAAAGACGTATTCGCCGTAGGAATGGCTTTTCAGATAGAGGGGCAGGGCGGCGGCCAGGGTGCCGTCGGCCTGCCGGATGGTCAGGTGGTGGGGCAGCCAGCCGGTCTCCGCCGTGACCGAGCCGCTTTCCTCCAGAGCCGAGAGAAAGCCATGGCTGACGAAGGGGTTGCCGCCGCCGGCGCAGGCGTCCCACTGGGCGGCGGGCACCTTGGCGATGGCATTTTCAATTCGGACCGAAATGGGATCGGATAGGCTCATAAACCGCCCACTTTGTGGGTACTATTTAGGACAATTTGGTCCGCTCAGGCAATTTTTCAACGACCGTCCGGGTCTCATCCGAGCCGGACCGTTCCCTCAGTCCGTCGTCATGTACCAGGCGTATTCCGTGGCGCTGATTTTGGATTCGAACTTATCCAATTCCGCCATTTTACAGCCCACATAGGCGCTCACATAAGCCCTGCCAAAATAACTGGCCAGGCCCGTGGCCCCGGCCATGCGGTCGAGGGCGCGCAAGGGCCGGAAAGGCAGTCCCGGGTCGCGGGTTTCGCCGGCGTTGCCGTGCCAGGCGGGGCCAGGGTCCAATTGTTTTACCAGCCCGTGGTGAATGCCGGCGAAAAAGCTCGCCAAGGCCAGGTAGGGATTGGCGTCGGCGCCG
>JANQKX010000214.1 GCA_028280915.1 Kiloniellaceae bacterium | reverse complement strand
GACGCTCCCAGACCACGCCATCGGGCTGGAGCCGATAGCCGTAACGGGCCGCCACGCCCTTTTGCACCAGTTTGGCGCTGGTCAGCCCATAGGCGTAGTCCGGCCACCACAACTCCAGCGCCAAGGCCACGCCAAAGCAGGTCAACGGCCCCACCAGGCCCTTGCCGCAAAAGCCATCCTCGCCCCGGCTCAGCCACATTTCGCCGTGATAGCATACCGTGCCGGTGATTTCATGAACGGCGGGCGCCCCGTCATAGCGGGAGCGGTCCAGATCCACATCCATACCCGCCGGGGCCAGCAGATCACGGGTTTTCCACAAATGCCGGGCCAAGGTGGTGCCCGTAAGATCGTCGCACCGCACGGCCTGGATATGGCCGGTTTGCCCCTTTGACCCCACCCCCTTGATCCAAAAGCACTGGTCCGGACGGATCGGGCCACAGCCGGGATCGAAAACCCCGGTTAAAGACCCGCGGCCGGGCGTTTCCCGAACCGTATCCACCAGCCGGTCAAAATCATTGGAAATTTCCAAACGCAACCCTTTGTCAAAAATTTCATCGCTCAAAGCTGACAAATAGGGCTGAATTGAAGGTAGTGAAATTGCATGAACCATCGCTCGAACCTTGCCTCCCATCATCCGAGAATCGTTATCAAAATGTTACGAAATACCGATTTAAAGATTTGCGAATCGGTAAATACTCTTATTTCGAGCATAATAGGACGAGAAAAGGCCGTCAAAATCGATTTTTGAACGAAAATTTTTCCGTTAACTCCTACCCATGCGATAATTAGGCGGGAATGATGGGGTGAAGGATAAAATACGGAGATTGGGAAAAATATACTCTTAAATAGAGAAATAAATTTTTTAAAACTTCTATAGATATATTCAATGGAAAAATCGTTTTTTTGTTTTCACTCGCATAAGGGAGGGTTTTCGATGTTGTTCAGCTTGACGAGTGAGAATTGGAGCGCGGGTACGGCGCTCGCCAAAACAGCCGGCAAGGATCACCGCACGGCGTGGCAAAAACAATACGGCCCTGAGGGCGCCGATGGCGCCGCCACAGCTCCTTAGAGACGATTTAGGCCAGGCATCTAACGTAAAGATCCCGGGTGACCGTGCCGCCGGAAGTGTCCACGTAGCCGCCCTGGACATTGCGGATCTTGCTGACGCCTTCGGTGATGCTGTAACCGTCCACGCGCCGCCGCCGGCCCTCGCTGTCAACAACGTCGTAGCCGCCCTGACACACTTCAGTAGCCTTTTCGTGGCAATCCGACATGCTGGAGGTGGTGCCATGGCAGGCGATGTGGAAACCTTGCGTGCCGTTGGCAAATTGATGCGGGCTCGATTGGGCACAGCCCGTCAGCAGCACCAGCGTAGCGATGACGATTCCCAGACGGCCCATGGTTTTCCCCGTTCGGTTAGGGGCCTTTCTTAAGGTCCCCGATTTCCCGGATTGGACGCGACTCGTGACAGGCCCGCCCAAGCCCCCTTCCCTCTACGCCGTTGGGACTAAAAAGACAACCGCGCCCACCGGATCCTTGCGGCCCACCCTGCCGGCAGTTCCCTCGCGGCCCATAGTTGCCTAAACTGAACATCCGTTCTTGCCCTTTTCTCAGCGGAGGCCCGCCCCAATGGACAACAAATCCGGTTCGACCGTCGGCCAATACCTGGCCGCCCGCCTGGCCCAGGTAGGCATCACCGACTACTTCGCCGTTCCCGGTGACTACAATTTGGTTCTGCTGGATGAAGTGCTGGAAAATCAAGATCTTCGAATGATTTCCTGCTGCAACGAATTAAACGCGGGCTATGCGGCCGATGGTTATGCCCGCGCCACCGGCGGGCCCGCCGCGGTTTTCGTGACTTACAGCGTGGGCGGCCTCAGCCTGCTCAACGCGGTGGCCGGCGCCTACGCGGAGGACCTGCCTCTCATCGCCATATCGGGCGGACCGAACACCAATTCCGCGGCGGAATACGAGCTGCTGCACCATACGCTGGGCAAGGTTGACTACGAGTACCAACGGGAAATCTTCGCCCGGGTCACCACCGAGGCGGTGATCATCCACCATCCCAAGGAGGCGCCCGAACAGATTGATTATGCAATCGACGCAGCGCTCCGCCGTCGCAAGCCGGTCTATCTGGAAATCGCCTGCAACATTGCCGATGCGCCTGTATCCCGTCCCAACCCGCACCGCTTCGACACGGACTTGCCCAGCGACCGCGAGGCCCTGTTGGCGGCAATCGACCATGCCGCCGAGCTGCTCAACGGGGCGGCCAAGCCCTGCCTGATCGCCGGGGTCAAGCTGCGGGCCAAGGGCGCCGCCGCCGCCTTCAGCGCCATCTCGGAAGCCACCGGCTATGGCACCGCCTGCATGCCCAACGCCAAGGGACTTTTCGACGAGCAAAGCCCCAACTACATGGGCATCTATTGGGGTCCGGTGAGTTCACCCGGCTGCGGCGAGATCGTGGATTCCTCAGACCTGCCGGTCTTCGCCGGGCCTACCTTCACCGACTACACCACCACCGGGCACGCGGCCCTGATCAAGCCGGCCAAATCCATCATCGTCCATCCGGGTTCGGTGCATGTCTTGGGACAGACCTATAACCGGGTGAACTTGACCGATTTCCTGACCGGCCTTCGCCCAAAGCTCAAGGCGAACGACACCTCCCTAAAGGCCTTCAAACGCATTGAGGAAAAACCGGCAAAGCGCGACCATGGGGATGGCGATGCGGCGCTCACCACGCTGAGCCTCTTTGCGCAAATCCAAGACCGATTGACCCCAGAAACAGCGGTGATCGCCGAAACCGGCGATTCCTGGTTCAACGGCATGCGTTTGGATCTGCCCAGCGGCGCGGCCTTCGAAATCCAAATGCAATACGGCTCCATCGGCTGGTCGGTGGGCGCCACCTTGGGTTACTGCTTGGGCGCTCAGGATCGAAGGGTGGTCGCGCTGATCGGCGACGGGTCGTTTCAGCTCACCGCGCAAGAGGTGTCCACCATGATCCGCTATGGCCTGCGACCACTCATATTTTTAATTAACAATGGCGGCTATACCATTGAAGTGGAAATACATGACGGTCCCTATAACACCATCAAGAACTGGGACTACGCCGGCCTCATGGCGGTGTTCAACGCAAGCGACGGCAACGGCCGGGGCTGGAAAGCCGAGACCAATGGACAACTGGCCCAGGCCATGGCCGAAGCCTGGGAGCACGACGGGCCGGCCTTGATCGAGGTGGCCATTGACCGGGACGACTGCAGCAAAACCTTGTTGACCTGGGGCGGACATGTGGCCAAGAACAACGGGCGCGCCGCCCGCTGCCTGCCTTAGGGGTCGTGGGGGCCATTCCGCCGTCAGAATTTTAGGGGCCCCCATGGCGCCGATGTTGTTGTTTTTCATGTCCTACGCCTTGACCGCCATCTGGGTGTCGGTGTTCTGGGCACAGGTGAGCAAACTCTCCGAAAGGTCCGATGCCCAAGGCCATTTATGGTCGGCTACCCGTGTCGGCTGGGTGGTCAGCACCTCCTTCGGCCTTTTGCTGACCCTGATCCTGATGATGCCGGGGGTTTGGCTCACTCTCATCCAGGGCTTGGGCCGAGACAGCTTTTTCACCCTCTCCACCGGTGCCCAGATTGGCCTGGCCCTCTTGAGCTTCGCCTTGCTGATCTTGTTGTTCTGGCTTTCGGCCGCCAAGTCCTTTTGGCTTTATGGCCTCCCTTTCGTCAGGCAGCTGCCGCGGGTCGCCAGCGGTGCGCTGGACGTGGCTCTGACCGTCGTCCTCTGGATCGTTTCGGTCATGGTGGCGCCGCAGATCTTCCATGCCTATTACCGACTGATCACGCCCGGGCAGCCCGACCGGTGGACCATCACGGCGCCGGCGGGCGCTGATCAGTTGCTCCAACTGGCCTGGCCGGCGATGGGCGATCCCCTGGCGAA